>NZ_JBFTEI010000019.1:0-2490 GCF_041026685.1 Lactococcus sp. AK05 | reverse complement strand
ATTAAATCATAGATACCGTAAGGGATTTTATTCTTTATTTAAAACTTTGCAACAGAACCCTAAAATATTTTACAAAAAAACATTATAGTGATAGAATAAGCAGGTCAAATAAATAAACTACTAATTTATTAAAAAATGTAGTCAATAACTTAGTAGCTTATTTGTACAATTTTGAAGTGAAAGCTGAAGAAGTACAAATGAATCAGATAAAAAGTCGTTCGTTTAATAAGGCCACGAGTGCAGGTTTTATTGTTGCATTGGGCATTATATATGGAGATATTGGGACAAGTCCTCTTTATACAATGCAGTCAATTCTAGAGTCGCAGGGAGGAATTGAGCATATTGAAAAAGCATCAATCATTGGTTCTATCTCATTAATCATATGGACTCTTACTTTAATTACTACCGTAAAATATGTGTTAATTGCTCTGAGGGCAGACAATAACCATGAAGGTGGGATTTTTTCACTTTTTACATTGGTTCGTAAATATGCTAAATGGTTAATTATTCCTGCAATGATTGGAGGAGCTGCTCTGCTTTCAGATGGAGCACTAACTCCTGCAGTAACTGTGACTTCTGCTATTGAGGGGTTGAGAACTATTCCGGCATTCGAAACTACATTCGGTTCGCGCCAAATTCCAGTTATTTTAATAACTTTAATTATACTGGCTCTTCTATTTTCAATCCAACGATTTGGTACAGCTGTTGTTGGTAAGATATTTGGACCAATTATGCTTATATGGTTTAGTTTTCTAGGCTTTTTTGGGTTTATAAATTTGTGCGGTACCCCCTCTATTCTACAAGCCATTAATCCTTATTATGCTATACACTTTCTTTTTAGCCCAGAGAATAAATCAGGTATTTTTATTTTAGGCTCAATATTTCTTGCAACAACTGGAGCTGAGGCACTTTATTCAGACCTAGGCCATGTTGGAAGAGGGAATATATATATTAGTTGGCCGTTTGTAAAAATTTGTATCCTATTGTCCTATTGTGGCCAAGCATCTTGGATTCTTAAAAATCAGGGAAGAAATTTAGGAATGATTAATCCATTTTTCTCTATTTTGCCTAGTTATATTATTATTTTTGCAGTTATTTTGGCCACCTTAGCAGCTATTATTGCTTCCCAAGCCTTGATTTCTGGGTCTTTTTCTTTAGTCTCAGAGGCAATACGATTAAAATTATTTCCACTTCTAAAAATATACTACCCTGGAAAAACAGTAGGACAACTTTATATTCCAGCAATTAACCTAGGACTATGGATTGCTTCAAGTTTTATAGTTATTTACTTCCAAACTTCAGCTCATATGGAGGCAGCATATGGGCTTGCTATTACAATAACGATGCTTATGACAACGACTCTCTTGACTTTCTATCTAAGTCATCATCAAGAGATCAAAAAAATGCTTGTTATATTGTTTTTTAGTACATTTATTCTAGTAGAAGGACTGTTTTTTGTTGCTTCAATCGTCAAATTTATTCATGGGGGTTATATTGTTGTTGTCTTTGCCTCAATAATTTTATTTATAATGGCAATTTGGCATAAAGCGACCCAGTTAACTTTTAAATATATCAAATCATTAAATATCAATTGTTATAAACATCAACTCAATATCCTTCGAAAGGATGAATCATATGATCTTTATCAAACAAACGTTGTCTATCTCACAAGCAGAGTTGATGGAGAATGGATTGATCGCTCCATTTTATATTCACTTTTAGATAAAAAGCCAAAGCGATCAGAAGTTTATTGGTTTGTTAATATCAGAGTAACTGATGAGCCTTATACTTCAGAATATAAGATTGATATGTTTGAGACTGATTACATAGTAAGTGTTACCTTATTCCTAGGTTTTCGTATGCGTCAAGATGTACCCCGTTATCTACGTACCATAGTAACAGATTTAATGGAATCGGGGCGTATACATCGACAATATCAACGTTATAGTATCACACCAAATCGTGAAGTTGGAGATTTTAGATTTGTTATTGTTGAAGAAAAATTAGTTAATGCTCAGCAACTCCCTTCGTTTGAAAGATTTGTACTTCAAACAAAGGAGCATATTAAAAGGATTACTGCAACCCCTATTCGTTGGTTCGGTTTACAATTTTCTGAAGTGACTATAGAAAGAGTCCCTTTAATTTTATCTGAAGTTTCAGGTTTAGCTATAAGTGAGCGAAATAATTCTAGAGCCTTAGAGGAGAAATATACAGATAATCTATAAGTACATATATTAATTAGTTGATTTAATTTTTAACGACTAGAGTAAACTATGAATCATATTATATAAATTAAAAACTCACTGATTGAAAATTGTTTATGATCTCTAAATGTTAGACAAAAAATCTAATATTTGGAGGTCTTTTTTATGTCAGAATATTCTTTTGCTTCCAAACTCAAAGTTACGAACGGGTTCTGTTGCAAAGTTTTAAATAAAGAATAAAATCCCTTACGGTATCTATGATTTAAGCTGGGATTCCCAATAATAT
>NZ_JBFTEI010000018.1:0-3600 GCF_041026685.1 Lactococcus sp. AK05 | reverse complement strand
TTGTACTGAAATCAAGGTATTATTGGGAATCCCAGATTAAATCATAGATACCGTAAGGGATTTTATTCTTTATTTAAAACTTTGCAACAGAACCGACGTACGCAAAGACAAAAAAATATAAGTTTCAGGAAAAGTTGTCTTTTTCGGATAGATATATACTATAAATATTGGTGAAAAATTTTCTTTATTCCTGAATATATTCAATAATTGTCGATTGCCGCCCAACAACTACTATCACATCATTCTCTCTAAAATGCTCCTCTGGCTCAGGGACAACATTTACAGAACCACTGTTCTTTATTGCAATAATATTTAATCCTAATTTTCTTCGAAGGTTGAGTTCCGTTAATGAGTTACCAATCCAGTGCTTTGGGACGTCCATCTCTATAATAGAATAATCTTGGTTCAACTCTAAATATGATTTCATTGAATAACCCGTATGATATTTCAGGGAAAGTTTTTCTGCAAGCTCTTTTTCTGGATATATAATTTCGTCAGCTCCTATTTTTTTCAAAAGATCTGACTGTAAATCACTTCCGGTTTTTACCACAGTGTACCTTGCTCCCAATTTTTTTAAAAGCATGGTTATTGTTATAGAAGCTTCAAAATTCTCACCGATCGTGACAAAACAAATATCAAAATCTGTAATACCTAAAGATTTTAAAACCTCTTCATTTGTACAGTCTCCAATAAATATATCATCAATTTTAGTTGCAAGTTTTTGACTTTCTGCTTCCTCTTTATCTACGACCATAACTTGATTACCAAGCTCTTGCATTTTTAATGCTAAATACCTTCCAAACTTACCCAGACCAATGATAAGTATAGATTTTTTAGACTTTTTAGATTTCATATTCTTCTATTCTCCAATTCTATCCAACAATGATTTCTTCTGAAACTCTACTTATTGGCGCTTGTTGATTTCTACCAACAATGGCAAAAATTAATAACATCCAGCCCACTCGACCTACAAACATTAAAACTACTAAAGTTACTTTAGACAGTGCTCCTAAATTAGGAGTAATACCAAGTGTAATTCCCACTGTTCCTAAAGCCGAGAACACTTCAAAAATAATTTCTTCCAAAGTAGAGGAATTAAGAGAACTTAATATGAGAGCTCCAACGCTTCCAATAATTAAGTAAAAAGTAAACATTGCGCTAGCTTGTTTGATTGTATTATCGGAAAATCTCCGTTTCAATATAGAAGATGTTGGTCTCCGCCTCGAATTATCAAAAGCGCTGAAAAACAAAACAGCAACAGTAGTAACTTTTAAACCACCCGCTGTTGATCCGGATGAACCTCCAACAATCATTAAAAGGATCGTTAAAATAATACTAGCATTGGTAAGCATTGGTAAATCTACAGCATTGAAACCCGCTGTTCTAGGGGAGATAGACAAAAATAAACTGGATAGTATTTTTCCCTTTACTCCCACCTCTTTAAAAATATGATTATTTTCAATAAGAAGGAATAAAATACTTCCAACTAAAGTGAAGGCAATTGAAGTAATAAGCACTATTTTTGTATGCAAAGAGTATTTTTTAAAATTTAGTTTATAGCGTAAAATATCATCCCAGACAATAAAACCTAGACCTCCTAAAAATATCAGAATACTAACTGTTAATATTACTAATGAATCAGTACTATAGGGAGTTAAGGAGCTATATTTTCCAAATCGCCCCATGAGGTCAAATCCAGCATTACAAAATGCCGAAATTGAATGAAATACCCCATAGTAAATTCCCGTTTTTATACCAAATTCTGGAATAAAACGTATTGAAAGTAAGGCTGCTCCAATGGCTTCTATCATTATTACGAAAATCGTGATACGCTTTACTAAAAATGAGAGATTTGCGGAATGTAAAAGTCCTGATGATTCAACCAATAGTTGTCGCTCATGTAAACCGATTTTATGTCCTAATCCCGTAGATATACTGATAATAACTGTCATGAAACCAATCCCACCAACCTGAATTAGACATAGAATTACCAACTGTCCCAAAAAAGACCAATGAGTAAAGGTATCATAAACAGTCAATCCTGTGACACATAATGCACTAATTGAAGTAAATAAGCTATCAAGTAGTGGAGTCCAGTTACCTGTTTTGGATGAAATAGGCAATGCCAATAAAATGGTTCCTATCAATCCCAATAGAATAAATCCCAAAACTATTTTTTGAGAATAAGTCAACGTCTTGAAAAGCACCATATTCCTCGATTTCTAATTATATATTCCTTGCACTATCTTTTTTTATTACCATTTTAATTAGAAATGGAGCTAATAGTGTCGTCAAAATAATGACAATGACTAATTCTGAATAGATATTTTTATTAATGATAGCTCCACTTAATCCAATTTGTGCAACTATAAGTGACATTTCTCCTCTTGATACCATTCCTGTACCAATAAGAAGTGACTCACTTTTTTTTAGGTTACACACCTTACCAGAATAATATGCAGGAAGAAATTTAGTCAAAATGGCTAGTAAGGTAAATAAAATAACAATAAATGGATGTTCAAACAAAACATCAAAACTTATAGAAATTGCTATTGAAACAAAGAAAATTGGAATAAAAATGACATAACCGATTGCAGAAACATACTCTTCAATTATCTCAGAAACTTCTGTTTGACTAATTGCAATCCCTGCAAAAAAACTTCCGATTACAGCTGACATACCAACTTTATCGGCAAGTAAACTTAAACCCAAGCATATTATTAATGCTGATGTCGTATTTTTGGCATAAATTGGCAGCTTATTTATAAATTTCCAAACTTTAGGGATAAACTTATGTACAAAAAACAAAAATACAAAAAATAATATTTCCATTGAAAACTGCACAATTAAATTTCCTTCACCATTCTTAAAGCTTTTAAACACGGAAAGAATCAATATAGCTAAAATATCATCAACAACTGCAGCACCTAGTATAATATTCCCCGCTTTTGTTGAAAGATAACCATACTCCTGCAGTACTTTAACTGTAATAGATACAGACGTTGCTGCAAATACTATACCATAAAAAAGACTAGTAGAGATAGATCTTCCCGAATAGAAAGCAACTATTCCAAAGATAGTTATTGGAATAATAACGCCTGATAATGCAACCAGAATTGAGGGTTTCAGATTTTTTTTAAGAACTTCTAAATCACTTTCAAGTCCTGCTAGAAACATTAAGAGGATAACTCCAATTTCTGACATTACTTCTATAGTATGTCCTCCATTAATTAAACCCAGTACTGATGGGGCAAGAATTATTCCTATCAACATCTGACCAACAACTTCCGGAATTTTTAATTTCTTTGAAAGCAACGTAGCTAACATAGAGAAGAAAAGTATAATTGTAATTTGTAAAATATCTTCCATTTTTGAGTTCCTTCGATTTCTTTATTGATTAATATTAATTATAACATCCAGGATACTGATTTTTTTAAATTAATTTAGAATAATATTTTCGGTTCTGTTGCAAAGTTTTAAATCTACTATCAAATAAGGTAGAATAATAGAAAAAGATAGCAGGAGGAATGACGATGAATCATTTTAAAGGAGAGCAATTTCAGCAGGATGTGATTATTGTAGCCGTGGGCTACTATCTTC
>NZ_JBFTEI010000017.1:0-5080 GCF_041026685.1 Lactococcus sp. AK05 | reverse complement strand
GTCTTGAAGCGATAAGCTAGACCATTGAAAACTGAATAAAGAAGAATGACTCATGTGATGTCTAAGGACATCAAAAATCTGTCAATCAATAATGAAAGACAAGCCAGTCACCTAGGTGACTTAAATACTTTATTTGAGAGTTTGATCCTGGCTCAGGACGAACGCTGGCGGCGTGCCTAATACATGCAAGTTGAGCGCTGAAAGTTGGTACTTGTACCGACTGGATGAGCAGCGAACGGGTGAGTAACGCGTGGGGAATCTGCCTTTGAGCGGGGGACAACATTTGGAAACGAATGCTAATACCGCATAAAAACTTTAAACACAAGTTTTAAGTTTGAAAGATGCAATTGCATCACTCAAAGATGATCCCGCGTTGTATTAGCTAGTTGGTGAGGTAAAGGCTCACCAAGGCGATGATACATAGCCGACCTGAGAGGGTGATCGGCCACATTGGGACTGAGACACGGCCCAAACTCCTACGGGAGGCAGCAGTAGGGAATCTTCGGCAATGGACGAAAGTCTGACCGAGCAACGCCGCGTGAGTGAAGAAGGTTTTCGGATCGTAAAACTCTGTTGGTAGAGAAGAACGTTGGTGAGAGTGGAAAGCTCATCAAGTGACGGTAACTACCCAGAAAGGGACGGCTAACTACGTGCCAGCAGCCGCGGTAATACGTAGGTCCCGAGCGTTGTCCGGATTTATTGGGCGTAAAGCGAGCGCAGGTGGTTTATTAAGTCTGGTGTAAAAGGCAGTGGCTCAACCATTGTATGCATTGGAAACTGGTAGACTTGAGTGCAGGAGAGGAGAGTGGAATTCCATGTGTAGCGGTGAAATGCGTAGATATATGGAGGAACACCGGTGGCGAAAGCGGCTCTCTGGCCTGTAACTGACACTGAGGCTCGAAAGCGTGGGGAGCAAACAGGATTAGATACCCTGGTAGTCCACGCCGTAAACGATGAGTGCTAGATGTAGGGAGCTATAAGTTCTCTGTATCGCAGCTAACGCAATAAGCACTCCGCCTGGGGAGTACGACCGCAAGGTTGAAACTCAAAGGAATTGACGGGGGCCCGCACAAGCGGTGGAGCATGTGGTTTAATTCGAAGCAACGCGAAGAACCTTACCAGGTCTTGACATACTCGTGCTATTCCTAGAGATAGGAAGTTCCTTCGGGACACGGGATACAGGTGGTGCATGGTTGTCGTCAGCTCGTGTCGTGAGATGTTGGGTTAAGTCCCGCAACGAGCGCAACCCCTATTGTTAGTTGCCATCATTAAGTTGGGCACTCTAACGAGACTGCCGGTGATAAACCGGAGGAAGGTGGGGATGACGTCAAATCATCATGCCCCTTATGACCTGGGCTACACACGTGCTACAATGGATGGTACAACGAGTCGCGAGACAGTGATGTTTAGCTAATCTCTTAAAACCATTCTCAGTTCGGATTGTAGGCTGCAACTCGCCTACATGAAGTCGGAATCGCTAGTAATCGCGGATCAGCACGCCGCGGTGAATACGTTCCCGGGCCTTGTACACACCGCCCGTCACACCACGGGAGTTGGGAGTACCCGAAGTAGGTTGCCTAACCGCAAGGAGGGCGCTTCCTAAGGTAAGACCGATGACTGGGGTGAAGTCGTAACAAGGTAGCCGTATCGGAAGGTGCGGCTGGATCACCTCCTTTCTAAGGAATATATACAAAGACGTGAGCATTCAACTTTATTCAGTTTTGAGGGGTTTAGTCATAAACCTAAGCAAGAATCAAATTCTTGATTGTGGGGCCTTAGCTCAGCTGGGAGAGCGCCTGCTTTGCACGCAGGAGGTCAGCGGTTCGATCCCGCTAGGCTCCATTGTCAGACAAGACGTTAAAATCACTTGAACATTGAAAACTAAATAACAATATCTAATAACGATAAATAAACCAAAAGCTGTGAATTTTAAAGAATTTACAAACTTATACTTGAAAAACGATGATTATAAATCATCATGGCAAAGTTAATAAGGGCGCACGGTGGATGCCTTGGCACTAAGAGCCGATGAAGGACGTGACTAACGACGATATTCTAGGGGGAGCAGTAAGTACGCATTGATCCCTAGGTCTCCGAATGGGGAAACCCAGCTGCTACTAGCAGTTATTCATGAGTGAATACATAGCTCATGTAAAGGTAACGCAGAGAACTGAAACATCTAAGTACCTGCAGGAAGAGAAAGTAAAAACGATTTCGTAAGTAGCGGCGAGCGAACGCGAAGAAGGGCAAACCAAGAAGCTTGCTTCTTGGGGTTGTAGGACTGCAACGTGGACTTAAGCATTATAGTCGAATAACCTGGGAAGGTTAATCAAAGAGGGTAATAATCCCGTAGACGAAATAGCGCTTATACCTAGCAGTATCCTGAGTAGGGCTGGACACGCGAAATCCAGTTTGAATCCGGGAGGACCATCTCCCAACCCTAAATACTCCTTAGTGACCGATAGTGAACCAGTACCGTGAGGGAAAGGTGAAAAGAACCCCGAGAGGGGAGTGAAATAGCACCTGAAACCGTGTGCCTACAAGAAGTTCGAGCCCGTTAATGGGTGAGAGCGTGCCTTTTGTAGAATGAACCGGCGAGTTACGTTATGATGCGAGGTTAAGTTGAAGAGACGGAGCCGTAGGGAAACCGAGTCTGAATAGGGCGACTTAGTATCATGATGTAGACCCGAAACCTAGTGACCTATCCATGAGCAGGGTGAAGGTGTGGTAAGACGCACTGGAGGCCCGAACCAGGACACGTTGAAAAGTGTTTGGATGACTTGTGGATAGCGGAGAAATTCCAAACGAACTGGGAGATAGCTGGTTCTCTCCGAAATAGCTTTAGGGCTAGCGTCGAAATGTAAGTGTATTGGAGGTAGAGCACTGTTTGGGTGAGGGGTCCGTCTAGGATTACCAATCTCAGATAAACTCCGAATGCTAATACACATGTTCGGCAGTCAGACTGCGAGTGCTAAGATCCGTAGTCGAAAGGGAAACAGCCCAGACCAACAGCTAAGGTCCCAAAATATATGTTAAGTGGAAAAGGATGTGGGGTTGCACAGACAACTAGGATGTTAGCTCAGAAGCAGCTATCATTCAAAGAGTGCGTAATAGCTCACTAGTCGAGTGACCCTGCGCCGAAAATGTACCGGGGCTAAACATATTACCGAAGCTTTGGATTGATATTTTATCAATGGTAGGAGAGCGTTCTTAACCGCGATGAAGGTATACCGTGAGGAGTGCTGGAGCGTTAAGAAGTGAGAATGCCGGTATGAGTAGCGCAAGATAAGTGAGAATCTTATCCACCGTAAGACTAAGGTTTCCAGGGGAAGGCTCGTCCGCCCTGGGTTAGTCGGGACCTAAGGCGAGGCCGAAAGGCGTAGTCGATGGACAACTGGTTGATATTCCAGTACTAGATATGATCGTGATGGAGGGACGCAGTAGGCTAAGAGATGCCAGTTAATGGATTCTGGTCTAAGCAGTGAGGTGTGAGATGTGTCAAATGCATTTCTCTTTAACATTGAGCTGTGATGGGGAAGCAACTACGGTTGCGAACTCTCTGATGTCACACTGCCAAGAAAAGCTTCTAGCGTAAAGTCATATCTACCCGTACCGCAAACCGACACAGGTAGTCGAGGCGAGTAGCCTCAGGTGATCGAGAGAACTCTCGTTAAGGAACTCGGCAAAATAGCCCCGTAACTTCGGGAGAAGGGGTGCTGGTGTAAAAGCCAGCCGCAGTGAATAGGCCCAAGCAACTGTTTATCAAAAACACAGCTCTCTGCTAAACCGCAAGGTGATGTATAGGGGGTGACGCCTGCCCGGTGCTGGAAGGTTAAGAGGAGTGCTTAGACGTAAGTCGAAGGTATGAATTGAAGCCCCAGTAAACGGCGGCCGTAACTATAACGGTCCTAAGGTAGCGAAATTCCTTGTCGGGTAAGTTCCGACCCGCACGAAAGGCGTAATGATTTGGGCACTGTCTCAACGAGAGACTCGGTGAAATTTTAGTACCTGTGAAGATGCAGGTTACCCGCGACAGGACGGAAAGACCCCATGGAGCTTTACTGTAGTTTGATATTGAGTACCTGTAAGTCATGTACAGGATAGGTAGGAGCCATTGAAATAGGGACGCTAGTTTCTATTGAGGCGTTGTTGGGATACTACCCTTGACTTATGGTTACTCTAACCCGCTGGCATAATCGGCCAGGGAGACAGTGTCTGACGGACAGTTTGACTGGGGCGGTCGCCTCCTAAAGAGTAACGGAGGCGCTCAAAGGTTGGCTCAGATTGGTTGGAAATCAATCGTAGAGTGTAAAGGTAAAAGCCAGCTTGACTGCGAGAGCTACAACTCGAGCAGGTAGGAAACTAGGACTTAGTGATCCGGTGGTACCGCATGGAAGGGCCATCGCTCAACGGATAAAAGCTACCCTGGGGATAACAGGCTTATCTCCCCCAAGAGTTCACATCGACGGGGAGGTTTGGCACCTCGATGTCGGCTCGTCGCATCCTGGGGCTGTAGTCGGTCCCAAGGGTTGGGCTGTTCGCCCATTAAAGCGGCACGCGAGCTGGGTTCAGAACGTCGTGAGACAGTTCGGTCCCTATCCGTCGCGGGCGTAGG
Source organism: Lactococcus sp. AK05 (assembly GCF_041026685.1). Lineage (NCBI taxonomy): Bacteria > Bacillati > Bacillota > Bacilli > Lactobacillales > Streptococcaceae > Lactococcus > Lactococcus sp. AK05. Next base: position 465 of record NZ_JBFTEI010000017.1, on the reverse strand, counting down.
TAATTTGAGAGGATCTGTCCTTAGTACGAGAGGACCGGGATGGACTTACCGCTGGTGTACCAGTTGTTCCGCCAGGAGCACGGCTGGATAGCTATGTAGGGAAGGGATAAGCGCTGAAAGCATCTAAGTGCGAAGCCCACCTCAAGATGAGATTACCCATTCGTAAGAATTAAGAGCCCAGAGAGATGATCTGGTAGATAGGCTGGAAGTGGAAGAGTTGCGAGACTTGGAGCGGACCAGTACTAATCGCTCGAGGACTTTACCAAAAGAGTCAAATATAAAATGCTTATGGTTTAAAAGTTAGAAGAATTGTTATTTAGTTTTGAATGTTCAAGGTAACATTTAATGATTTGGTCATCATTGCGATGGAGATACACCTGTTCCCATGTCGAACACAGAAGTTAAGTCCATCTACGGCGGAAGTACTTGGGGGTTGCCCCCTGGGAGATAGGCGAGTGGCCAAGT
>NZ_JBFTEI010000016.1:0-5685 GCF_041026685.1 Lactococcus sp. AK05 | reverse complement strand
AAGCGTCCCTCTCCTAACTGGGGCGCTTTTTCTATTATTCTACCTTATTTGATAGTAGATTTAAAACTTTGCAACAGAACCGGTAGCTGTATAGGAACAATCGTACTTTAAAAATAACTGAATTGCTTTTACACGTTCTTCGTGGGAAAACATATGGGCATTCCTCCTGAGTTCATTTTTGGTCCAGGATTATGTCCGCACCCCCATATCGGTTTGGGAATAACCTTATTACTTATGTTGATCCACGGAACAATGACCGTGATGGGGATTGAAAGTTCGGCAGCGATCTCAGGTGTTGCCGGTCTAGGACATATTATCATGACGATCGGGTTAGGTTTTTTCTTTGCTATATTATTTGGTTCAGTAGAAGAGCATGCGTAGAGCATGTTCTTTTTTTGTCATAAAAAGTAACGTGTTAGTTAATTAGTAGAAAAAAGCGCTTGAATTTGAGCAACAATCTAGGCATGAAAATGGAGATATGCTATACTTTACTTATCAAGTGATAAGGGGGAGAAAGGCATGTCACAATTTTTCAAATTATTTTTAACAAGTGCGATTGTCTTTTTGATTTTTGACTTATTTTGGTTGTTGGTGGTATCGAAAAAAATGTATCAACATTTTATTGGACAATTAATGGGAGAAGTAAAATTGGCTCCAGCAGTGATTTTTTATGTGCTTTATGTGATAGGTGTTGTCTTTTTCGTATTATTACCAGGAGTCGAAAAACAGAGTATTCTTTATACAATCGGTGCGGGAGCATTATTTGGGTTGATTTGTTACGCAACGTACGATTTGACAAATTTAGCCACGCTTAAAGATTGGCCAGTGAAGATGACGATTATCGACCTTGCTTGGGGGACTGGTGTAACCGCTGTGACGTCGGCAATTGTTTATATGATCCAAGCGAATTTTTTTAAGGGAATGTGAATGAAATGAAAGAATCAGAAGGAACCAAGTTACTCGAAGGTTTTTTGAATGGGGCTAAAGAAGTTGTCAATCAAAAACAAGAATTGAATCGAATCAATGTATTTCCTGTAGCTGATGGAGATACTGGGAGTAACTTGGCTGCTTTGATGCAAACGATCTTAGACCAAGTTTCCATACAAACCAACAGCATCAAAGATGGATTGAACCAATTATCAGAAGCGGCAATGATGGGTGCTAGAGGAAATTCGGGTATGATCTTTGCTCAATATTTTTATGGGTTAAGTACTAGCTATGATGATGCACTCGTAGCAGAAAAAGCACTTGTTTATGCAGCACAAGAAGCGTCAAAAAAAGCATATCAAGCTGTCTTGGAACCAAAAGAAGGTACGATTTTATCAGTTATGCATGTGTGGTCAGAACATCTCGTTGAGCAGATCGAACACGGAAATACTCTGATTGAGGCGTTGACGGTTGCAAAAAGACAGACTAAAGCAGCGTTGGAACAGACACAGTTCCAAATGGCTGTACTGAAAAAGAATAAATTAGTCGATGCAGGTGCAAAAGGATTTTATTATTTTATTGCCGGTCTAACCGAATATTTTTGTAATGGAGATGTCTCTCACTATGAAAAGATGCAAGTAGATCAACAGGAAGCAATCGAAGAACATTTTCTAAGCGAGGCACCTAGATATCGTTATTGTTCAGAATTTTTAGTCAAACAGTTGACGATAGAATTTGACACATTTAAAGCACAACTGGCACACTATGGTGATTCTTTGGTTTTTATTGGTGATCAAACACAAGTAAAGATACATATCCACACTAGTGTACCTGCACGATTGATGTCTTATTTAGTATCTAATGGTCAAGTGACGTATCAAAAAGTCGACGATATGCAATTGCAATATCAAATTGGACAAAACGCAAAAGCAAAAATTGCGATTGTAACCGATTCGATCGCAGACTTACCAAAAGATTTTAGCTTGGAACATCAAGTACATGTGTTACCGATGAATCTTTTACTAGATGAAGAAACATTTTTAGACAAATTGACTATCGAACCAGATTATTTACAGCAACGACTAAAAATAGCTAAAAGTATGAGTACTGCGCAACCGAATATAAAAACGGTCGATGCCTTGCTTTCGTTTTTAGAAGGGAAATATGATCATGTGTTGGTTATCAGTGTAGCGGCTAAATTAAGTGGAACGTATCAATTGATCACCCAACGCATAAAAGAAAAACAGCTCTCTTCTAACTGGATTCAAGTAATCGATTCGAAGCTCAATTCGATTGCCCAAGGATTACTTGTCAAACGAGCCGTAGAGTTAGTTGAGGCAGATAAATCATTTGAAACAGTCGTGAATGAATTGCAGTCCTTGCGTGAACGTATTTTTATATATGTAGCAGTAGCGGATTTAGATCCGATGATTCAATCTGGCAGAATTCCCCAATTCTTAGGAAAAATCGCTCAAAAAGCCTCTGTTCATCCAATCGTCAGTCTAAATGAAGAAGGCGATGGCAAGTTGATTGGCGCTTCTTTGAGTCAAAAACAAAGTTTGAAAAAAATCACAAAAAAGGTCAGCGGATTTGCTAACAAACAGCGTTTAGAAGCAGTTTATGTCACACATGTGTTTAATGAACAAGCAGCACTTGATTGGAAAACGAGCTTAAACGCACGAGCGATACCAGTCGATGCGATCGTAGAAAGCTCAGCAGCGATTGCGATCAGTGCGGGACAATCAAGTTTAGCGATCGCCGGGGTATTAAAGGAGGAAGAAAAATGATGTATGGGATTGTTGCATTTGCATTACTCATCTATTTTATTTGTTGGTTTATTATTTCAAAAGGTAAACGCAAGTATTCGTTAGTCGATATTGCTTGGGGTGGGGGGTTCGTTGTAGTAGCTTGGGGCGGTTTGATTGCTACAGATTTGATTACATTACAACAATTAGCCATTTTAGTACTCGTGACATTATGGGGTGGAAGATTATTTACCCATCTTGCTCGTCGCAATTGGAACAAGCCAGAAGACTATCGCTATGTGAACATGCGTAAACGCTGGGGGACAAAATATGTCGATATCAAAGCGTTCTTAAATGTATTCGTCTTGCAAGGCGTATTATTATTTATTATTGCGCTACCGATCACGTATACATTTGCTAACCCAAATGAATCCATGATGTGGTGGCAATGGCTTGGCGTTTTGATTTGGTTGATTGGCTTTATTTTTGAAGTTGGCGGCGATCGTCAATTAGAACAGTTCAAAAAAAATCCACAGAATAAAGGCAAATTACTAACAAGTGGTTTTTGGTCGGTAACACGTCATCCAAATTACTTTGGTGAAGCCGTTTGTTGGTGGGGTGTATTTTTAGTTGCGCTGACAAGTTGGTCGACATTATGGCTGATTTTAAGTCCAATCTGTATTACATTGTTGTTATTATTTGTTTCAGGAGTTCCATTATTAGAAAAGAAATACCATGATCGTCAAGACTTTAAAGAATATGCAGCACATACTGCAAAATTCTTTCCAATTATTGGGAAAAAAGGTCTATAAGTTTAGCCTTTTTTTCTACCAAAAAGGGGGGAAATCGATGTTTTTAGCATTAAATGAAATCAAACGGTTCTGTTGCGAAGTTTTAAAATAAAATACAACCTCTCTGAATTTCAATTATCTTAGGCTGATATTCCCATTAAGATTTTGATTTCAGTAGAGACCGAAAAGCCGAAGAGTGTTCCATTTCTTCGGTTCTTTTTGTATATTCCTCGAATGGTCTCCATGCCCTTTATCGTGGTTGAGGCAGTACGTAGACTTCGATAAAATTTATTGCGTCGCTTAATTGGTCGATGGTCTTGCTCTATTAGATTGTTAAGGTATTTCACGGTTCGATGCTCTGTCTTAGTATATAATCCATTACTCTGTAATTTTCTAAAGGCAGAGCCAATAGACGGCGCTTTATCGGTCACAATTACTCTAGGTTCACCAAACTGCTTATGTAGTCGTTTCAAGAATGCATAAGCAGCTTGAGTATCCCGTTTCTTTCGTAACCAGATGTCTAAAGTCAATCCATCCGCATCAATTGCTCTGTACAGATAATGCCATTTGCCTTTGATTTTGATATAGGTTTCGTCCATTTTCCACGAATAGAAGGACTGTCTATTTTTCTTTTTCCAGAGATGATAGAGGATTTTACTGTATTCTTGTACCCAGCGGTAAATAGTGGTATGACAAACGTCAACCCCACGATCATAAAGGAGTTCTTGGACTTCACGATAGCTCAGATTGTAACGTAGATAATAGCCCACAGAAACAATAATGACGTCTTTTTGGAATTGTTTGCCTTTAAAATGATTCATCCATATGTCCTCGCTGTCTTTCTATCCCATTTTACACTAAAATAGACTTATCGGAAAACTTTGCAACAGAACCATTCTGCCAATGTAATTTCTGATAAAATCGAAAAAATTCTACTAAATAGTGGATATGAATAACCTGATATGTTTTGAAATTTTTTAATAACTTATGCTTATTTATATTCCATATTCTTTATAAAAAATAAAATAGCACATTATTTGGTGGTGCTATCATTATGTGTTATAATAACTTTATAAATGACATGGAGGACTACCCTAGATGGATGGGGGGTTATATTATTATGACAGTCGTTGAACGATTGAGTGGGTTCAAGCCCCACCTCCTCCTTAAAGAACTTCAGATTATTTCCTGAAGTTTTTCTTATATTAGGGTTACCTAAACTCAATCTAGAGTTACCAGCCTCAGATACTTTTATAAGTAAAAATTAGGAACAAGTATATATTATTTTACTAGTCTAAATAGAAAGAGGTTATTGATGAATGAAAAATTAACGAAATTGAGAAAATTTAATCTTATTATGGGAAGTCTCCACTTTATTCAAGGATGCATTATCCTTGTCCTCGCACTAATGATTACAAAGGTGAGCGATTTCAAACCCCCAGTTTGGTCTTATTATTTGAGCTTTGATCCAACAAAAATGGCGTTGGTAACGGATGCGAAACAAATCGGAGAACTCCCATTTGGTATACTAGTCTCTATATTTTTATTCCTCTCTGCCATTGCTCACTTTTTAATTGTAAGTCCAACATTTAATCAAAGATATAATAAGGATTTAAAAAAGGGGATTAACTATTTTCGTTGGTATGAATATGCCTTAAGTTCTTCGTTGATGATTGTGCTTATTGCAAGTTTATTTGGTATCTATGATATTGGGGCGCTGATCCTCATGTTTATTTTGAACGCTACTATGAATTTATTTGGTTTATTGATGGAAATTATTAATCAATACACGCAAAAAACAAATTGGTTAGCCTATATTTTCGGTTCTATTGCTGGATTAGGAACATGGGTAGTCATTGTTCTTTATGCATTTGGTAATTCTAATCCAGCAGAGGTGCCGTGGTTCGTTTATGCAATATTTGGTTCGTACTTTATATTTTTCAATTTGTTCCCACTTAATATGTTTTTACAATATAAAAAGATTGGAAAATGGTCCGATTACTTATATGGAGAATATATCTACATTATTCTCAGCTTAGTGGCTAAAACTACTCTAGCGTGGCTTGTTTTCTCTGGGGTAATGCAGCCCTAATCGTATATGATTAGGGAGCACCATATGCTGTGAAACAGAAAATTCATTGTGGTTTTCATAATAACTTTGAAGGTTCTGTTGCAAAGTTTTAAATAAAGAATAAAATCCCTTACGGTATCTATGATTTAAG
>NZ_JBFTEI010000015.1:0-7507 GCF_041026685.1 Lactococcus sp. AK05 | reverse complement strand
AACCCACCCTCTACGGAAAGAAGTCCATCCACTGATTCTAATGCTAGTCCTACAATCTTTTGCACAACTTTATCTTCATAAGTCAAGGCTCCTTTAATATCTGGTTGGGTTTCCTTTGTTTTAGGAGTTTCTTTTTCTGCCATTGTTCCAAATGCTTTCATGTTTTCTTGTACCATAATTTTCTTCTTTTATAATGTTATTTACGATTTATAAATTGATCAATGATTCCTGATTTTTTTAAAAATAGACCAATATAAATTCCTAATCCAATTAAAAATAAAACCAGAATCATTTTCCAAAATCCAATAGTGAAGATACACACAGCAATGAGTGCACCTACGATTCCCCCTATAATCGGGTATCGATTTTTTTCGAAATAATCCATTGATCCCTCCTACATAACACGTTGGCGTTTAGGGTTATCGTCTTTACTTAATGTAATGACTTTTACTTTAAGTTTAACCTTATGTTCCAATCCAAAGAATTTTTTTAACCCTTCAATGATTTCCTGTTCCAGAACTTGGGCTTTTTGTGCCACTTCAACTCGAGGAATAATTTCACCTTTTATATCAATTTTTATCTTATTTTTAAAAAGTGAAACAGCGATTTTTGAGTTTTTAAGGTATTCATTTTCTTTTACTTTTTCACCTACAAAACCTTCAATGGCAGACTTCTTCAAAGTTAAATCTCCATTATTTGAAGTGAGTTGTACATCCATATAGGTTCGAGGATAAAAAAGGATTACAATCAAGGCGAGAATTAATATGACTATTATAACGATGTTCCCCCAAAACAAATAGTCTGCCATATATTTGCCTATGAAGGGAATGTTACTAGAGGTCATTGTCCTCCAATCATACTCCATGAAATTGTAATAATCCCAGGTCATTGGTAGAACAAGCGTAAGTAAAAGGAGATCAAGAATAATGAGTATTATTTTCTTTCCAGTTGCCAAAGCTCCTCCTTTCTAGATCCTAAGATCTACTAATTCATTTTAGATAGGACGAAAGATACAACAGCAACCACAATGACCGCTCCAATAATGGATGGTATTAATGCCATGCCAGCAAGCGAAGGTCCCCAGGTTCCAAGTAAGGCTTGACCTACAAAAGATCCAACTAACCCCGCTAAGATATTAGCAATCCATCCCATTGAACTTCCCTTATTTGTAATCGCACCAGCGATTAATCCGATTAATGCACCAACAATTAATGACCAAATCATAAGCCACCTCTTTCTAAAGATTATAATATGTTTCTTACTTTAATTTAGTACATTTAGAGAGCGCATTCAAGGGAGATGATTCCTTTTTTTATTTAATAACACCAGTAGTTGTGGTATGACTTAACGTCATATATAGGATGTCGTTAAAAATTGTTTTTTCTTCTCAAAAAATTATTGTGTTTACATACGATTATTTTTAATCACACAATAATTTAAAAAAACAAAAATAGATTTTCTTGTCATAATAAAATTTTTAGGAAGAGAATCTATTTTAATTCCAACTCACAATAACCTAAGCGTCATCAGCTTTCCTTCCGGCGCTTTTCTTTGATAAGTGTAAGCGTACCTAACAAAGCACCAAATCCGAGAGCTAGCGCTTCTGCACTATTTGGCCTATCATCCCCTGTTTTTGGTAATGTAGAATTATTTGTAGAAATAACTGATGTCGTTCTAAGAGACGTTACTGATGGAACTGATTTTTTTTCAGAAATTATACGATCCGTTAGATTTGTCGTATAGCCTGAACCCGTACTGTCCGTTGGGTTCGTTGTGTTACTTGAATCTGTCCCATCTGTTGGCTTTGTGGTATTGCCTGAAACCGTACTGTCCGTTGGGTTCGTTGTGTTACTTGAATCTGTCCCATCTGTTGGCTTTGTGGTATCGCCTGAACCCGTACTGTCTGTTGGATTCGTTGTGTTACCTGAACCGGTGCCATCTGTCGGATTCGTCGTATTGCCAGAAGTGCCAATCCATTGTGCATAGAGAGTTACATTGCTACTAATCCCTGTGATAGCTTGTTTGTCGGTGTAAGAAATCCCGCTACCATCTGCCTTAGTGTTCCAGCCTTTGAAAGTTTTATCGCCATTTGTATAACTATTGGTATCTAGTGTAATGTTACCGTTGGTATCCGTTTCTTGGCTTGCCATCATGCCTGTGCCGCCGTTGGCATCGTAAGTAACTTTGCCGATAACATTTACAGTTTGACTGACAGGAATAGATACAACATTATCGTTAACATCTGTATAAGTATACTGCCACTCAACGGTATAGCTTCCTATTGACAAGTCGGCACTCGACACTCCATCATTTTCATCTACTGTTCCGTAAGAAATTCCCTTGCTGTCCGTAATTTGGTTCACAGTTGTGAGATTGGCGCTATTGCCACCTATCAGCGCAACATTTCTTGAATTTGGTCTATAAGTATAAGTGGCTGAACCATTGGAAATGATGTCCGTTTCTGTATTTGTGGTGGGTTGGGACACGACAACACCATATTGTTCAACAGCTGACAGTCCTGTCACAGGGTCCGTATAGTCAAATGTTATATCGTAATAGCCAATATCTGTCGCTGAAAATATACCATCTGTCAGTGTAGAATTATTGCCTGATGGGTCTGTCAGTGAAATTGTCAAATCGCCATTTGCTAAGGCTGTTTTGATTTCATCAGTTCTCAAATTTTCATTGGCAGAGTTTTTCATGGTTAACCCTTGTGTGGTATCTACCGTTGAGCCAACATTCACATTACTTTGAGCAGGTACTGTGATGACGGGCTGCACTTGACCCGCAGAGAGCACCGTCACCGTTTGCATATCCCAACTCGGTTGCTCTGCGCCTGGGTAAGCCCATGTCACATAATAAGTGCCACTAGTGCTGCCCGTTTCGTCAGCAGTTCCAGCAGGTGTCAGATTGTAAGTGCCGTCAGTATTTGCTGTCAGTGGCGTTGTACCGTAATTATCCACATCATAGATAGTTACTGACGGAAGCGCCTTGTCGTTTTCTGGGTCAGTAACTGTCACACCTTGTGTTTGTGGATTATATGTATAAATGTCTGTGCCATCTGCATTGACTGTCTTTTGATATTCAAAACTCTCGTCAGCATTTAACTTTGGCCCACCGACCACAGTAATGATTTGACTTGCTTTTTGTTCTGCCCCTGTACCATCAACATAAGAATAATTGATAGTGTAATTCCCCTCTATATCAGGGATAAATTGTGTCCCAGAAATCGCAGCTCCTGTGAAATCTGAACTATCAGGACCTGTGACAGAAATCGTAGCATTAGAGATGTTAATTGCCGAATTATTTGGATCAATCAATCTATAATAATTCGCAGCATCAACCGTGTTTCCAACAGCAATTTTTGTATCTGCATCAGTAACTGTCGTGAAACTAGCCCGCTGTGCAAGAACTGTACCGTCTACTGTCCCAGTCGCTCCAGTCCCATCAGTATAAATCACGGTATAGGTGCCAGCGCTAGGAAATGTGTAAGTGCCATCAGTGTTTGCTGTGATTGTCTGCGCTGTTGTAGAACCTGTAGGTGTCCAGCTAACAGACTGAATACTCGGTGTGACGCTACTGTTAGAGTCGCTGACATAACTTTTCATCGTGTTGCCATTTGCTGACAGGTCAATCGCTTGTCCTTGTGTCAAGTCCGGACCACTCGTTGTGGTAATTGTATTCGCGTTTTCAGCAGTGACTTGGATTGTGCTATTTGCTGACACAGTGCTCGTCGTGTTATCCAAATTTGTATAACTATAATTGTAAGTTAGCGTGTATTGACCAGGTATCTTTGGCGTGAAAGTATCTGCAGAAGCTGTCGTTGTCACGCCATTTGGGTCTGTGACCGTAACAGAGCTGATAGCACCAGAACCCATTTTTGATGGATCAGTGATTACTGCATTTGCACCGTTCAACGTGACAAGTGTTCCGACGATCCCTGACGTTGGTGCATTCGTTGGTGCAGATATCGTGGGTACCACAGATGTGGCATAAAGCGTTCCTTGCTGATTGATGCCAATCTGAACTGAATGTCCTGCTGTCATCGGCACCATAATATCTGCGCCACCTGAATTGAGCTTTTGTGCTGTACTCCAATCATTCGTTGTTGTAATGATAATACCCATACTCGAAGTACTCAGATTTGACAAGGTCACAGAATCCGCAGAGCCAATGCTTAATGGGACGAACTGACCGTCATAAGCAGTATTTCCTGTCCCCCAAACATAAGCATAAAGTTGCTGTCCCGTATAAGCTGTTGATGGCCAAAAAGTAATTGTCGCATTTTGAGCAGACGTTGTGTCTGCATGAGCAACAAGAGTCGTGGATGTCCCAAAGAAGGTCGTAGGACCCGCAACACCAAGTCCCAAAACAGTGAGAGTCACTGCACCGTAAAGCCAAATTTTCCCCGATTTCCAAGCACGAAAATGTGTTTGTTTCATCTGAGAATGAAGTCGATTCATTCTACTGTATAACATGTTTTCTCCTTTTTGATTTGCATCAAATTTGATGTGTTTTTTATTTAGAAAGTTGGATAACGGTGACTGTCAAATTTGACAGAGTGACAGAGCTATTCAAAACTTGATTAGCTGTTAAGCTACTATCGTCAGAAATTATCACAGTTTTACCTGTCAAATTTGACACCCCATAAAACTGACCACCTTGACCAATTTTGACCGAATTACCGCTAGCATTCAATATGACTAAATATTTGGTCGCACCCGATGTTAATTCTTCTGTGATCACTCCGTTTGACGCATTTGTGACATTTTCTACACCTATACTGGTAGGAGTCCAAGCAAGTTTGCTATAATCATCAGGCCAAAATTGCGGATTGGATTTTTTAAATTTCATCAAATTTCCAATAAAATTAACAGCATTTTGATTGTCCTTGACATTATCCCAATTCATGGCATTGACTACATCCCCCGCAACTACTGGGGTGTAGAGATTACTACCTGGCCAATAATTGCCATAGTAAGTACCATTACTAGCCAAGCCAAAAAGTCCATTGTATGAATTTTTGGCAGTATCCCATGACGCAGGATACCATGCAGGTTTTTCCATACTACCCGATTGATAAGCCTGTGTCTGTGTAGGGGAGAGCGGCGTCAGATTTGACGGATTGACTAATTTGGACTGGTCAAACTCCTGTCCTGTTTCCATAAATGTCACACCGTTTGCAAGAATATTCGTGGCATTTGCGAGCGTCACTCGCGCTTGATGTGTCGCCACAGAATCATTCGGATCAGCTGACCAGAGTGAGTCATTTAAGGTGAAGCTATCATGACATTCAACATAATTGATAGACTGGCTTGGCGTCAAAAAAGCTTGCACTGTGCCATTTCCGTTCCAACCTCCAGAAGCCAAAAGTGCTCCTGCGACCGTTATGGTACTTGCCGTATTTCCTGCTGCGAATCCACCTGCAGAACCTCCATTATTACTGATGGCGTCACGTTCACCAGGATTGAAAAAACCAATACCAGGAACATTTTTGTAATTATTGATAGACGTTTCAGGAATATTATTTGCATTAGAATCGCCCCAACCTTCGCCATACATGATAATATGTGGGTCAAGTGCTGTCAGTGCGGCACGCAGTTTATTCATAGTCGTGCTGTCTAAAAGTGTCATTTCATCAAAACGGAAGCCGTCAATATCATAATTTTTCGCCCAGTAAGTGACAGAGTCAATAATGTATTTACCAAACATTTCGTGGTTGCTCGCCGTATCATTGCCACACCCAGATTGCGTATTTTTGCGGAAATAATAGCCCGGCTCGGCTTTTTCAAAAGCGGATGCTGACTGACTATAGACGTGATTGAGAACCATATCCATTACCACGCTAATCCCATTTGTATGCAAGCCTTGTACCATTTCTTTCATTTCATTAATACGTGTGACAGGATTGACAGAATTACTGGCATATTCGCCCTCTGGTACCATTTCATTTTGTGGGTCATATCCCCAGTTGAAGTTATTCGGTTGCGCAGTAGTACGGTTTCCCGCTTCGTTGACCGACGCATACTGACTGGCTGGCATGAGTTGAATGTAGTTAAAACCCTCGTTTTTCAGATAATCAAGTCCAGTCGCTGTACCTGTATTTGGATCAGTTGTTCCTGACTGAATCACTCCGAGAAACTTACCACGATTACCAGCCGAAACACCAGATGTTGATGAGCTTGTAAAATCACGAATATGTAGTTCGTCAACGATGGCTTGTGTTGGACTTGCTACCCGCCAAGTTGCAGATTTGCCTTGCGCAAGTGCCAGATTTGACGCGAGGTTTGCAGACGATTCGACAACTGAACGATTTCCACCTTGTGTCGTCGCAATAGAATAAGGATCATTGGTTGTATTGCTGACAGAACTTGTAGAAAGTGTTCCATAAGTTGACCCAGCATAATCACTAACGGTTCCGTCAGCAAAAGTTAGTTTGTAAGCATAAACCATGCCATTTTGATTGCCAGGAACGGTCAAAGTCCACACCCCAATCGTATTGGTTGCGTGATTAGTTGGTGTCGCTGATGTCCCGCGTGTCATTGCTTTCGCTGAGACCTGTGCCGCTGTCGGATTGGTATTCGTCCCATAACTTATCAGCTGCACGCTCGTCGCAGTTGGTGACCAGATTTTGAAAGTAGTACTGGTTGTTGAATAGTTAAATCCCAAATCTGTCCCTTCATAGGCCCATTTTATATCAAAAGATGTAAAATCATTGTTTTGTGTGGCATTTTTCTCGTCAGACAGAGCTTGTGTAGCATATTCTGATGAAGATGTAGCAAAAACAATCTGTTTACCAGTTCCATTGGATAGCAATGTAAAACTGATAAGCAGTACGATTGGGAAAAGACAAATTCTTAATTTTGTTTTTTTCATTATTTAGCTCTCCTTATTATATTGAGTTTATAACGATTTTATTTATTTTTAACAATATCTTTCAAAGCAATAAGATAAATAAATAAAAGGACTTTTTTTACAAAAAATGCAAGCGCTTGCACTAATTACGTAACCATTATATACCTTGCGGTATCATTTTGCAACCTCTCAGCAACACAAAAAAATCTTTTAGTGCATTTTGTTTAAAAAAATTTTTTTGATACAAAAATCTCTTATATCAAATTGTACGTATTTCCACTATTGATCTGGAGTTATAGATATTTCACTTTTCTAAAGTGTTATTCAGGTAAATATTAAAATAATCTTCAAATTATCAAAATTTTATACTGCTATTTAATTTGTTATTAGTTATTACTTTATAGCAGCGGAATTACCGTAACACGGAGCAACCGTGAGACGGAGGCTCCACACGGTGGATTCTCCAGCTAACGTAAAGTCAGTTTTATGGATATCCGCACTACTGAAAACCCGTTTTATGGGAAAAGTCCACAAAACGGGTTTTCAGGATTACGACAATAAATAAAAAAACGACGTTTCCTCCAAGAGAAAATGTCAATTTTTTGTAATTACAGGTGCAAGTTTTGCCCTAAATTCTGATTGCGTTCACCCT
>NZ_JBFTEI010000014.1:0-7991 GCF_041026685.1 Lactococcus sp. AK05 | reverse complement strand
GTTATAACCTTAGCTATCGTGAAGTTCAAGAAATCTTATATGATCGTGGCATTAACGTTTCTCACACAACAATTTACCGTTGGGTTCAAGAATATGGTAAGCTGATCTATCAAATCTGGAAAAAGAAAAATAGACAGTCCTTTTATTCGTGGAAAATGGACGAAACTTATATTAAAATTAAAGGGAAGTGGCATTATCTCTATCGTGCAATCGACTCAGAAGGCATGACACTGGATATTTGGCTAAGACGAAAGAGAAATACTCAGTCTGCTTATGCTTTCTTTAAACGACTATACAAGCAGTTTGGGGAACCGAAAGTTATCGTGACAGATAAAGCACCATCAATTGCTAGTGCTTTTAGGAAGTTACAAAAGCAGGGGCTATACAGCGAAACTGATCACCGGACAGTCAAGTATCTCAATAACTTAATTGAGCAAGATCATAGACCTGTTAAACGTCGAAATAAACTTTATCAAAGTCTTCGTACTGCATCAACTAAGATTAAGGGCATAGAAGCATTGAGAGGCATATACAAAAAGAACCGAAGAAATGGAACGCTCTTCGGCTTTTCGGTATCTACTGAAATTAAAGTTTTGATGGGTATATCAGCATAGTCAAAGTATCAGAATGGGAATTTTGTACTCAGTATTGAAACTTTGCAACAGAACCGCATGGTATTTCAACAGAGTATTTTAGATAATGATTTGACAGTTATGGAAAATTTGAGTATTCGAAATAAACTTTATAAAGAAGCCAAATCTAATCATATTGATGCTTTGATTCAGAAAATCGGGTTAACTGAATTTAATATTGGCATGAGAACAGAGTAGTTAGGTGGAAATAATGGTTAATTTGTCATTACAAGGTTCTATGGCTGTGGGGAAAACTACTGCCTTAAGGCTTATTGAAAAACATGATTCTACAATTCATATTAGTTATGAAAAAAATAAACAGGTTGTTGATGAGATCAGGAATAGAAAATTAGACAAAAATAGATACAACGACTATATAGAAATACAAAGATTATTTATTTTAAACGAGGTTAAAAGATATCAATTGGCTTCTCAATATAATTGTTCCATAATGGATTTTGGAGCAGAAGAGATTGAATTCTACACGTTAAATTATCCAAAAGCAATCGGAGTTGATTGGGAAGTAGCTAAACCTTTAGAAACAGAGCTACAACTTTTAAAAAGATGTTTACCGAAAAGAATTCTTTACTTGAATGCTGCAAACGAAACATTAGTAGAACGAAAAAAAAGAGATATCTCAAGAAACAGAGAATTTTTTGATTTCTATGTTCAAAAATTATTACCCTTAAAGCGAGAATGGTTTTTTAATCAGGATGTTGTTGATGTTATAGAAGTCGATAGTAAATCAGAGAGAGAAGTAAGTGATTACGTTTATGAGTGGATTGGTATCCAAATGAATAAATAGCGACTGTCATTTGTTCCGATACTAAAAAGATCAACTACATTGAAGGTGGAGATTATTCTTGATGGAGGCGCTGATGTCAAGATTATGGACAGGTTTTAAATATAACGTGTGGAAAGGTTATAATAAACTAGACACAAAGTTAAGAGAAATCGTGGAAAGGTTTATTATAACCTTTCCAATTTTTTAACTGAAAAACTGCTAAACCGATTCCAACAAAAAAATAAAATAATTCTGACGAATCGTGTGTGAAATCAGAATGATTTTTGCTTTTGTTTAAGAATATTTAAAAATAACATAAATTTTGAATATAAACAACTTATAATTATCACAAAATATACCCTGTATTTCTATTAAAAAGACTCTCATTTTCTCATAATAACGCCACACTCTCTACATTTTTTTGGACAACTATTATACCATAAGATATGGTATTGCTTTTACTTGATAATACTCCATTATTGTTAAGTTTCAATAAATTTTAAGTTAAGATACGGTTCACTTGATGTGTTTATAATACTAAAAAAGATAAAATTTATTAAGAATAAAAAAAGGAGGAAATTATGAAGAAATTTTTTGCACTCATTACTTCAATAGGAATAGTTGGAGCGATTGGATTAGATGGTTACTATCTCTTCACTCAAAACTCGAAACAAGTTCAAGGAACTACAACAGTTGAAAGTCAGTCACAAGGAGCTTCAACTTCTAGTTCGTCTCCCTCATCAACCTCCGCTGCTTCTGAGGCTGTCAGTTCTTCTACTTCTTCAACCAGTTCAAACGGAGAATATAAGGATGGCACTTATAGTGGTTCTACTGTTTCAACTCGATGGGGGGATGTCCAAGTACAAGTCAAAATTTCAGGAGGAAAAATTTCAGATGTTTCTTTCTTAAAGAGTACTTCTGAAGATGGAAAATCTCGAAGTCAAGAAATTGATGCACAAGCAGAGCCCATCTACATTTCTGAAGCTAAACAAGCAAATTCTGCTAATATTCAAGCTGTTTCAGGTGCAACAGTGACTTATAAGGGTTACACCGAATCTCTCCAAGCAGCACTAGATCAGGCGGTATAACAATGGAACAAAAGAAAATTCAATTAGTTGATGGCAACAAGGAGCTTATAACATTTGTAAAATTTACCATGGGTACTGCCTTTACTACTCAAATAGTTGTAGGAAGGAGAACAAGTGAAAAACTTTATCCTGAACTCAAAAAAATTTCTCAAAATTTATCATCCTACTTAGATCAGATAGATAAAAAGTTTAGCCCTTTCAAAGCAAATTCTGAATTGAATCAATTTAGAAGAGGGGAGCTAGATTGGTTTAGTTTATCAGAGGAGATGCGTTATGTGATTGTTTCTTGTGAACAAGCAAAAAGTGTGACAGAACATGCCTTTGATCATTATTATTCAGGGGTTCTGGATACGACTGGTTTTGTTAAAGGTTGGGCAATCGAAACCGCATTCCAACAATATCTAGCTCCTCTTTTAGGCAATCCATTAATTCATGCAGTTAACCTTATTGGTGGTGGAGATATGCAAATGAAGACAAGAAAGGATTCCAACTGGACATTTACCATTGGTATTGTTGATCCTTTTGATAAAAAGAAAGCCATCTATGAGGTTAAAATGAAGTCTGGAGCTATTGCGACTTCAGGAATTATGGAACGAGGGCATCATATTGAAAATGCGGACAATTCTTTGGTACAAACTACTGTTGTTGGAGAGAGTTTACAAGTTGTAGATGTTTATGCGACTGCTTTGATGATTAATCCAAACTTAGCTCTTCCACAAAAGTTTCAGAGTATTATCATTGATAGAGAGGGGGAACGGAAGCATGCTCAAATCTCATAAATATTGGCTAGGTTTGTTTTGGTTGGTTACTATTTTTATCTTGCCACTTCCATTAATCATTACCTTAGCTCATGGTCTCTCTGGAACAATTAATCAATCAGAACTTTTTGCTTCTCAACTCGGTTCAATTGCTTATGTTTGGATGCTATTTTCAATTATGGTTTCTGAAAAACCTAAATGGTTGGACTCATTAATAGGATTACCAGAAATGTATTTTACGCATGGAGTAATGGGATGTACTGCTATTTTATTTTCTTTTATTCATAAAGAATTACTTCACTCTTATGGGGCTATTGCATTAACTGGAAATATTGCTTTATACCTCTTTATAGGTATTGCTTTGTATTCCATCATTTTTTTGTCTGGTTGGATAACTTCCCATTTTTCACTACTGGGACACATTAAAAAAAAGCTAGAAAAAATATTCAGATATGAAACTTCTGTCTGGATACATAAACTAAATCTAGTCGCTACCCTTTTTGTTTTTGGTCATGTCATCTTAATTGATTATATCCGTTCTATTTCTTCATTCATGTTTTGGTTCTATCTCTACTCTATCCTCACTGCGTGTGTTTATATTTATATGAAAACAATCAAGAAAGTACTGTATCATTCAGGAAAGCTAATTGGTAATCAAAAACTCTCTCATAATATCACTGAATTAACGATCCATATTACACATCGTGCTTCATTTAAAGCTGGGGATTATGCATTTATTAGTTTCCCAGAGGTTTCAGGAATGAAAGAACCTCATCCGTTTTCAATTGTTAATTATAACCCCAAAAAGCGAACTTTAACGTTTGCAATACGAAATCAAGCTGATTTTACAAAAAAAATTAATCACCTTAAACTGGGAAGCAAAGTAATTATTGATGGTTCGTATGGTAGACTCTACCATGCAGTGAAGGAGCATGAGTCAAACGACTTAATTCTAATTGGCTCAGGAATTGGATCTGTTCCTTTAATCTCTCTAGCAATTAACTTGCAAAATAGCAGGCCGATTACCTTTATAAGAATTGCAAGTAAAGAAGAAGATTTAATCTATGAAGCGGAACTAATAAATATCGCAAACAAAAATACAAAGTTTATTTACCATTCTCAAATTGGGCGTTTAACTCCTGAACAAATCATAAAACTATACAGTAAAGAAGGGTTCTATCTTATTGGGGGATCTCCTCAAATGATGAGAGGAACTAAAAAATTATTAATGAATGGTGGTGTAAATCGTGCACAAATTTATGGTGAAAAATTTAATTTCTAGAGTGAATGATTTAAATATATATTATGAACAAAAGTCAAGGATATAATAAAACCAGCTCATAACTTAATCGTTGTGAGCTGGTTTTTGGTTTATTCTAAAACTTATTAATATATCTATAAATTGTTGTTCTAGAAACTCCCCAAGAATCCGCAATCGATTTAATTGGTGTTCCACTTTCTACCAATGTTTTAAGAAGCTTTACGTCTTGCTTTGAAAATTTCTCAGGTCTTCCTCCAAGCCGCCCTCTTGCACGTGCGGCTTCTCTACCAGCGGCAGAACGTTCTAAAATAAGGTTTCGTTCAAATTCCGCAAAAGCCGCAAACAAATGAAACATCAATTGTCCAGTCGAACTTGATTTATCCATTGTAATATTTTCTTGTAGACTATGAAAACTTACCCCTTTATTATTAAGAGAATTAACAATATTAATGAGATCTTCCATATTTCTACCTAATCGATCCAATCGCCAAACAACAATCGTATCCCCAGGACGAGAAAATTCAACTGCGGATTTTAATCCAGGTCTTTCTTTTTTACTTCCTGACATATGGTCAGTAAATATTTTTTCACAATTATATTTTTCAAGGCTATCTTTTTGTAAATCTAAATTTTGAAGTCCAGTTGAAACTCGGGCATATCCAATATTCATTTTTATTCCTCCGCTGATACTATTGTATCATAACTTGAAAGCACCTATATAAATGAACATAGAATAAATTACGGGTTAATGAACATTAAATGTAAATGATTTTGAGAAATTTAATAGGAAAAGAAGAGTGTTCAGAAAATGACCATTTTATGAACATTCAAACATTCACTTGAATATAGATGGATGTTCTGATATAATACATTCAAACAAACATTTGAATGTAAAGGAATGATCGTATGAATAATGAAATTTGTGAAATAACTTGTATTCATGAAGACAAAGTTAATCGTGCTAAATCTAAACTAGCAAACTTTGATACTCCGTCAGTAAGTGGTTTCTTTAAAATATTGTCAGATGAAAATCGACTTAAAATTGTACATGCTTTAGTTCATGAAGATGAGCTATGTGTTTGTGATATTGCTAATATCATTGATGCTTCGGTCGCAACAACTTCACACCATCTGAACTCCTTAAAAAAATTGGGAGTAGTTGATAGTCACAAGGATGGTAAGTTAGTCTACTATTTTATTAAAAATATCAAAATCTTAAATCTTATGGAGCTTGGCGTAAATTTTAAAGAAGAGGTGCTAGCATGAGTGAGAAAATGACCGAAAAAACCTATCGAATAGAAGGATTAAGCTGTACAAATTGTGTAGGTAAATTTGAAAAAAATGTAAAGCAGTTGCCAGGAGTTACGAGTGCAACAGTAAACTTTGGTGCAAGTAAGATTTCAGTAGAAGGCCAAACAACAATTGAAGAACTCGAAGAAGCGGGAGCCTTCGAAAATCTTATCATTCGTGATGATCAAGAAAATGATGAACAAGTTAGATCAAAAGAGTCTTTTATTAAACGGAATATCGCTTTAATCATCTCTCTTGGTTTTATACTTGTTGCTGTGATTTCCCAACTATCATTGGGCGAAGATCATTTATTAACGAAAGCTCTTTATATATTGGCAATAATAATTGGTGGATTTGATTTATTTAAAGAAGGGTTCTCTGATTTGATCAAATTGGACTTCTCCATGGAATCTTTAATGACTATTGCAATTATTGGGGCCGCATTTATTGGAGAATGGGCCGAAGGTTCTATTGTAGTAATACTATTTGCTATTAGCGAAGCTTTGGAACGATTTTCAATGGATAAAGCAAGACAGTCGATTCGTTCTCTTATGGATATAGCTCCCAAAGAAGCTCTTATCAGGAGAAACAATGTAGAGCAATTAGTCAGTGTCGATAAAATCGATATCGACGATATTATGATCATTAAACCCGGACAAAAAATAGCCATGGATGGGCTTGTTATCAACGGTCATTCTTCAGTAAATCAAGCAGCAATAACAGGAGAATCGGTTCCTGTTGAAAAACAGTTAGATGATGAAGTGTTTGCAGGAACACTAAATGAAGAAGGTGTTCTTGAAGTCAAAGTAACAAAAAAAGTAACGGATACAACGATTGCCAAAATCATTCACTTAGTTGAAGAAGCGCAAGGAGAACGAGCTCCTGCACAAGCCTTTGTAGATAAATTTGCAAAATACTATACGCCATTCATAATTATTATGGCCCTTTTGATAGTGGTTGTTCCTCCGCTATTCTTTGGTGGTGACTGGAATAAATGGCTTTACCAAGGGTTATCCATTTTAGTTGTCGGATGTCCTTGTTCATTAGTGATCTCAACACCTGTTTCAATTGTTTCGGCTATTGGTAATGCAGCAAAAAATGGTGTTTTAGTAAAAGGCGGAGTCTATCTGGAAGAAATTGGTCATTTGAGAGCAATTGCTTTCGATAAGACTGGAACCTTAACAAAAGGAAAGCCTGTCGTAACGGATTTCATTGCAACCAGTTCTGAAACTGATATAAATTATCTATCGATTATTTCATCGTTGGAATCTCTTTCTCAACACCCATTAGCTTCTGCTATTTTAAACGAAGCGGATAAAACTAATGTGGATTACAAGTCAATACAAATCGAGGATTTCCAATCTATCACAGGTAAAGGACTTACAGGTATACATCAAAACATACGTTACTATATTGGAAGCCCTAAACTGTTTTCTGCATCAGTAATCGAAGAAACAGCGGTCAAAGTACAATACAGACAATTTCAAGAACAAGGGAAAACCGCCATGTATTTCGGTACTGACGAACAAATTTTAGGAGTAATTGCTGTCGCGGATGAAGTAAGAGATTCAAGTGCTGCCGTTATTTCTGAACTCCACAAGTTGTCAATTGAACACACTATTATGCTTACTGGTGATAATACTAAAACTGCTGAATCTATTGGTAAGCAATTAGGTGTGACTGAAATAAAAGGAGATCTAATGCCTCAAGAAAAATTAGATTCGATTAAAGCGTTGCGGACAACTTATAATAAAGTAGCAATGGTGGGCGACGGCATTAATGATGCACCAGCATTAGCTGCATCGACGGTTGGTATTGCAATGGGCGGTGCAGGAACAGATACGGCTCTCGAAACTGCTGATGTTGCTCTAATGGGCGACGATTTACAAAAATTACCATTCATTGTTAGACTTAGCCGTCAAACTCTAAAAGTAATTAAGCAAAATATCACCTTCTCATTAGGTATAAAACTATTAGCTCTACTACTAGTCATACCAGGTTGGCTAACACTATGGATTGCTATTGTAGCAGATATGGGAGCAACGCTTTTAGTAACATTAAACGGATTACGATTGATGAAAGTTAAATAACACAACAAATAAAAGAAGGCATGTTTATAAGCGTGCCTTCTTTTTATGATACTTTTTAGTTTTTTTGAACGCTAGTTATGAAGCAAAC
>NZ_JBFTEI010000013.1:0-14003 GCF_041026685.1 Lactococcus sp. AK05 | reverse complement strand
TGAAAGTATGGTCCGTTGGTCAAGAGGTTAAGACACCGCCTTTTCACGGCGGTAACACGGGTTCGAATCCCGTACGGACTATATTATTAAAACTCGGGGAACCGAGTTTTATGTTATTGCGGATTAGCTCAGTTGGTAGTAGCGCATGACTGTTAATCATGATGTCGTCAGTTCGAGTCTGACATCCGCAGCTTTTAAGAGACCTACGGGTCTCTTTTTTTATTATAAATACAGAAAATGTTTAAGAAATTTTGATATAATTTGATAAACGGAGAGATGATATAAAATGCAAAAGAGATATACAACTTGGAATGAATATTTGCGAACCAATTTTGGTGAAAAAATATTTAAAGTTCCTATTGATGCTGGTTTTGACTGCCCTAATCGGGATGGTACGGTTGCTCATGGTGGATGTACTTTTTGTACAGTATCTGGTTCAGGGGACATGATTTTGGAGCCAGAAGCTCCAATTGCAGACCAATTTGCTGCCGAAGTGGCTCAATTTCATAAAAAGTGGCCTGGAGTGAAGAAATATATTGTTTATTTTCAAAATTTCACTAATACTCACGCCCCTGTTGAAGTACTGAGAGAGCGTTTTGAACAAGCGGTAAACCAACCAGATGTTGTAGGTATTTCAATTGGTACTCGTCCTGACTGTTTACCAGATGACGTTGTAGATTACTTGGCAGAATTAAATCGTCGAATGGAAGTTTGGATTGATTTGGGTTTGCAGACTACTTATGAAGAAACATCAGATTTGATTAATCGAGCTCATGATTATGAAACCTATGTAGATGCGGTGAAGCGATTGAGGGTTCATAATATTAATGTTTGTACTCACTTAATCAATGGTTTACCTGGTGAAACTAGTGAGATGATGTTAGAAAATGTTCGCCGAATGGTTTTAGATTCTGATATTCAAGGTGTGAAATTACATTTACTTCATTTGATGAAACAAACTCGTTTGCAACGTGATTATCATGAAGGAAAATTACAGCTGATGTCGCAAGAGGAATATGTAAAAGTGATTTGTGACCAACTAGAGATGATTCCAAAAGAAATTGTTATTCATCGTTTAACAGGAGATGCTCCGCGGGATTTAATTATTGGACCTATGTGGTCTTTAAAAAAGTGGGAAGTTTTGAATAGTATTGATGCTGAAATGGAACGGCGAGGAAGTGTTCAAGGTTGTAAAGATGTTCGGCTTAGTGATCTAATTACATTTTAACTGACAGGAGGTGAATTTTTATTCATCTCTTTTTTATTGAATTTGGTGTTATAATAGGAAAGAAATTGAAAATCTGTCAGTAAAACTGAAATTGGTATATAAAAATAATTAGAAAGTGATGAGGAAATAAATGTTAAAACAGTTAGAAATGGCTCACTGGATGTTGAAAGATATCATCAAAACTAATGATGTTGTGGTGGATGCAACGATGGGGAATGGTTATGATACTCAATTTTTAGCGGAATTGGGAGCGAAAGTATATGCTTTTGATGTGCAAGAAGAAGCGCTAAATGCAACTGAAAAACGTTTAGATGATGCTGGAATAAAGAATCAAATATTTGAAAAAAATCTCTCGAATTTACTGACAGAGCCGTCAGTAAATCTAATTTTGTCTGGTCATGAAAAGCTTTCTGAATATGTCAAAGAGCCAATCAAAGCAGCTATTTTTAATCTTGGATATTTACCAAAAACTGATAAAAGTGTGGTTACAAAAGCTGACACCACTTTGACTGCTCTAGATGCTTTGACTAATCAGTTAGTTGTAGGTGGAAGAATTGCGATTATGATTTATTACGGTCACGAGGGGGGAATGGAAGAAAAAGATGCCGTTATTAAGTGGACTTCTAGTTTGCCACAAAATGACTGGGAAGTGACTTCTTATGCACCTCTTAACCAAATTCATACGCCACCAATTTTAGTCCTAATCGAAAAAAGAAAATAAATTTACTTGAACAGTTATGAATCTTATGTATTCTTTTATCTCTTGTTTTTTCCAAAAAAAAGAGTAAAATAGAGAAATGCTTATTTTTTTAAGTAAAAAAACTATTTTAAAGAGGTAAATATACACATGCAAGGAGTTCTTCTCGCGCTTGTTCCAATGTTTGCTTGGGGTTCTATCGGATTTGTAGCTAATAAATTTGGTGGTGATGCTAAACAACAAACACTTGGAATGACTTTGGGCGCTTTTGTTTTTGCACTTATTGTTTTCTTATTCCGCATGCCAACGTTGACATGGCAAATTTTCTTAATTGGATTTATTGGTGGATTGCTTTGGGCAATTGGACAATTTGGTCAGTTTAATTCAATGAAATACATGGGTGTTTCAGTAGCAAGTCCACTTTCATCAGGAAGTCAATTAGTAATTGGTGGATTGATTGGGGTTTTTGCTTTCCACGAATGGACAAAACAAATTCAATTTATTCTCGGATTTATTGCGATGGCTGTTTTGGTAGTTGGGTTCTATTTCTCAGCTAAGCGTGACCCAGAAAATGCAGTTGTTGAAGAAGGACGTAATTATACTAAAGGATTGACTGCTTTAACTTACTCAACTTTGGGATATGTTATCTATGTTATTCTTTTCAATAACTTAGCAGTGCTTTGGTTCGATGTTCATTTTGATACATTGACAATTATCTTGCCAATGTCAGTTGGAATGATTTTTGGAGCACTTGTAATGGGTCGTTTCAAAATTAAAATGGAAAAATATGTTTATCAAAATATGATTGTTGGAGCAATGTGGGGTGTAGGTAATATCTTTATGCTTATGGCTGCAAGTGCTGCTGGTAACGCAATTGCCTTTTCATTCTCACAATTAGGTGTCATCATTTCAACTATTGGAGGAATTCTCTTCCTTGGTGAAAAGAAAACCAAAAAAGAATTGGTTTATGTTGGAATTGGGATTGTTCTATTCGTAACAGGTGCAATTTTACTTGCAATTGTAAAAGCTAAAGGATAATAAAAAAGCTGTCAGTAAATTGACGGCTTTTTTTGTGAGTTAATTTTACTGACAAGTTTTCTGTCAGTAAAATTTTAGAGTTTTTCATTAACAAAATTAACAAAATGATTCCAAAAAACCTTTGGAGCGCTACTGCGAGGGACAGTTTTCTTGGCAACCAATGGAATTTGCTCTGCGGTACAATTTGGAAGATAGCCCAAACTATCTTTTACTGTAGTAGAAAGAGTGACAAGTTTTTGGTTTTTAGTCACAGTTGCTTCAACGGAGGCTGTTTTTTCCTTACTGAATTTGACTGTCAGTGATTTTGTATCTGCACTACCATCTGTAGCGTAAGGAACAACGGGAGTGATATTTTGTGGAGCAACGAGTTGAACAGATTTTTCTTTTCCATCAGTCACAGCAATTTCTTTAAAATCATCTAAGGATTGATTTTTTTGCACAAGACTGGTCGTACGCCAATGACCATAAACATAGTTCATCAGTTGATTTGTGAGAGTGAAAGGAGTTGAGTTGTCAGCAGCAGGATCTGTAGCTTCTAAAACAACCGTAATGATTCTAAAGCCGTTTTGATTTGTTGTTCCAGCAAAACAGTCAATTTGAAAACTTGTTGAACCTGTTTTCAAGCCATCCACACCAGTTCTTGAAGTAGAAAAACCACTAAGCATTTGATTGGTATTAGTTAAGGTCATCTTTGCTTCATTGCCGGTATCAAAAGGAATTTCTGTTTTTTTAGTGATTTGAAGAATTTCTGGGAAATCTTGAATAAGATGATAACTAAGTGTTGCTACAGCCTTTGCGCTCATTGTGTTTGTTGCTGAGGCACCAGACCCTGGATAAATATGTCCGTTTAAATCATCATTTGGTAAGCCAGAAGCATTGACGAGATGGCTGTCAGTAATCCCCCAGTCTTTCATTTGTTTTGTCATCATATCAACAAATTTTGGTTCTGAACCAGCAATTTTTTCAGCTAAAGCGACAGCAGCAGAATTTGCTGACGGAAGAAGTAAAGCATTCAATAAATCTTTGACAGTATATTGACCATTTTGAGCAAGGGGAATATTGGAAGCATTAGAATTTTGAGTTAATTCATAAGCATAATCTGAAATAGGAACTTTAGTATTCCAAGTCAATTTATTTTCAGCTACATTTTTGTAAACTAAATAGGCTGTCAGTAATTTAGTGATAGAGGCGATCCGAGTGCTTGCATCATCAGCATTTTGTGCGTATAAAATTTTACCACTTGAGGCATCAATAGCAATTGCTGATTTAGCAGCAACCGTAAAATCATTTGTCGTTGGAGTCGTAGCAGCACTGACAGAAAAGCCCGAAAGGACTGACAGACTAATCAGGAAACTACAAAAAATAATTGCAATTTTTTTCATGACTCGATTATACCATAGTCTATTCGTAAGGTACAATAGATTCAAAACTTGATAGATAATTAAATAGTTTTATTTTTTCAAAATCAATTCTAAAAAATAGATTGACAATTGTTATAAAAAATGATATTATATTAAACGGTACTTTTTACTTTGGACTCTCAGGAGAACTTGTATAAGTTGCTAAACTTCTTGTCAGAACTTGGCTTAAGCGACCATATACTGACTAAAAAATTGGCGATTCGCCATCCAATAAAAAGAAAGGAATGCTTTTGTATTTCTCATCGCTTCGCATAAAAATGTGGAAAAATACAAAAAGCAGACAGTAAAATGCCTACAATTAACCAATTGGTACGCAAACCACGTCGTGCTCAAGTGACTAAATCTAAATCACCAGCAATGAACGTTGGCTACAACAGCCGTAAAAAAGTACAAACTAAACTTGCAAGCCCACAAAAACGTGGAGTAGCAACTCGTGTTGGTACTATGACTCCTAAAAAACCTAACTCAGCGCTTCGTAAATTCGCGCGTGTACGTCTTTCAAACCTTATGGAAGTAACAGCGTACATTCCAGGTATCGGGCACAACCTCCAAGAACACAGTGTTGTACTTCTTCGTGGTGGACGTGTAAAAGACCTTCCAGGGGTACGTTACCATATCGTTCGTGGTGCACTTGATACAGCAGGTGTCGCTGACCGTAAACAAAGCCGTTCTAAATACGGTGCTAAAAAACCAAAAGCTTAAGAAGGGAGATAAGTAAGAATGCGTAAAAATCGTGCCCCAAAACGTGAAGTTTTGGCAGATCCAATGTACAACTCAATCGTCGTAACTCGTCTTATCAACCGCGTTATGCTTGATGGTAAACGTGGTGTTGCGTCTCAAATCGTTTACGGTGCCTTCAAACAAATTGAAGAAGCTACTGGAAACAACCCACTCGAAGTCTTCGAAACTGCTATGGAAAACATCATGCCAGTTCTTGAAGTTCGCGCTCGTCGTGTCGGTGGTTCTAACTATCAAGTCCCAGTTGAAGTTCGTCCAGAACGTCGTACAACTCTTGGACTTCGTTGGTTGGTAACAATCGCTCGTAACCGTGGTGAACACACAATGCAAGATCGTCTTGCAAAAGAAATCTTGGATGCAGCTAACAACACAGGTGCAGCAGTCAAAAAACGTGAAGATACTCACAAAATGGCTGAAGCTAACCGTGCGTTCGCTCACTTCCGCTGGTAAAATCTATTTGCGTTGCAGCTGCTTCGTCAGAAGAACCCTCGCGTACTCTACGCTTCGAAACCTTCTTTCTCGCTTCTGCTTAGCAAATAAATTTTACGATCAGTCTTAATAAAGATTGTAAAGTAACATCGAATTGATGTAAAAACGAACATTACCGGGCTTGGGCTCCTCGCCTGCTCGGTTTTGTTTTAATTTTTTAACATTAATTTGATACAATAAAACTAATGAGAAATTCTCATGACTAAAATCAAATAGGAGAACAAAATGGCTCGCGAATTTTCACTTGCTAATACACGTAATATCGGTATCATGGCCCACGTCGATGCTGGTAAAACAACAACAACTGAACGTGTTCTTTACTACACTGGTAAAATCCATAAAATCGGTGAAACTCACGAAGGTGCATCACAAATGGACTGGATGGAGCAAGAACAAGAACGTGGTATCACAATCACATCTGCAGCAACAACTGCTGAATGGAAAGGTAACCGCGTAAATATCATTGACACACCAGGTCACGTGGACTTCACAATTGAAGTACAACGTTCACTCCGTGTTCTTGATGGTGCTGTTACTGTTCTTGATGCTCAATCAGGTGTTGAACCACAAACAGAAACTGTATGGCGTCAAGCGACTGAATACGGTGTTCCACGTATCGTTTTTGCTAACAAAATGGACAAAATCGGTGCTGATTTCTACTACTCACTTTCTACTTTGGGAGATCGTTTGGGTGCTAATGCTCATCCAATCCAAATTCCAATTGGTGCAGAAGATGACTTCATCGGTATCATTGACTTGGTAACTATGAAATCTGAAATCTATACTAACGACCTTGGTACAGATATTAAAGAAACTGTTGTAGGTTCAGACGAATTTAACGCTGAATTGGCAGCTTTGGATTTCAATGCTGAAGAATACACAGAACTTGCAAACGAATGGCGTGAAAAACTCATCGAAGCAATTGCTGATTTCGATGAAGATATCATGGAAAAATATTTTGCTGGTGAAGAAATTCCAGAAGCAGAACTTAAAGCTGCTATCCGTAAAGCAACAATCAATGTTGACTTCTACCCAATGCTTGCTGGTTCTGCCTTCAAGAACAAAGGTGTTCAAATGATGCTTGATGCAGTTATTGACTACCTTCCAAGCCCACTTGATATCCCTGCTATCCAAGGTGTTAACCCAGATACAGACGAAGAAGACGAACGCCCAGCTTCAGATGAAGAACCATTTGCAGCTCTTGCTTTCAAAATCATGACTGACCCATTTGTTGGACGACTTTCATTCTTCCGCGTTTACTCAGGTACACTTGATGCTGGTTCATACGTTTTGAATACTTCAAAAGGTAAACGTGAACGTATCGGACGTATTCTTCAAATGCACGCTAACACTCGTAAAGAAATCCAAACAGTTTACGCTGGGGATATTGCTGCTGCTGTTGGTTTGAAAAATACAACAACTGGTGACTCATTGACAGATGAAAAAGCTAAAATCATCCTTGAATCAATTGAAGTTCCAGAACCAGTTATCCAATTGATGGTTGAACCTAAAACTAAAGCTGACCAAGATAAGATGGGTGTTGCTCTTCAAAAATTGGCTGAAGAAGATCCAACTTTCCGTGTTGAAACAAACCCAGAAACTGGTGAAACAGTTATCTCTGGTATGGGTGAACTTCACTTGGATGTTCTTGTTGACCGTATGAAACGTGAATTCAAAGTTGAAGCAAACGTTGGTGCGCCTCAAGTTGCTTACCGTGAAACATTCCGCGCTGGAACTTCAGCACGTGGATTCTTCAAACGTCAATCAGGTGGTAAAGGTCAATATGGTGACGTATGGATCGAATTCACACCTAACGAAGAAGGCGCTGGATTTGAATTTGAAAATGCTATCGTCGGTGGTGTCGTTCCTCGTGAATTCGTACCAGCCGTTGAAAAAGGTTTGGTAGAAACTATGGCTAACGGTGTCCTTGCTGGATACCCAATGGTTGACATTAAAGCTAAACTTTATGATGGTTCATACCATGATGTCGATTCATCAGAAACTGCCTTCAAGGTTGCCGCTTCTCTTGCAATGAAAGAAGCTGCTAAAACTGCGAAACCAGCAATTCTTGAACCAATGATGAAAGTTACAATCACTGTTCCTGAAGAAAACCTTGGAGATATCATGGGTCACGTGACTGCTCGTCGTGGTCAAGTTAACTCAATGGAAGCTCACGGTAAATCACAAATCGTTAATGCTTTCGTTCCACTTGCTGAAATGTTCGGTTACGCAACTACTCTCCGTTCATCTACACAAGGACGTGGTACTTTCATGATGGTATTTGACCACTATTCAGACGTACCTAAATCAGTACAAGAAGAAATTATTGCTAAAAACGGCCGTAACGCTGACTAAGCTTTAATTTTAAAAATATGAGATAACCTGTCAGTACTGACAGGTTATTTTTTACTGACAAAATTTTCTTTCGTTTAGTTTCACTTTATCTTGACTTAATGAATCATTAAGTCAGTGAAGCTATAATATATTTATTCCAAAAAAATTTTTTCATAACTTTACTCCTAAAAGTGAGAAAGCAGTATCTAAGTGATACTGCTTTTTTATTTTGATTTTAAAATGAAAGGTTACTGACAGAAAAATATTTTATGAATCTGAAATCTGTCAGTAAAATTGTTTCATGTGAAACTTGAATGTTCGGAAATGCCATGCTATAATAAGCTTATCAAATAGGAGATGAGATAATAAATGAAAAGAAACGAACGTTTAGTTGATTTTACAAATTTTTTAATTAATCATCCCAATCAAATGCTAAATTTAAATGAATTAAGTAAACATTATGAGGTAGCCAAATCATCTATCTCAGAAGATTTAGTATTTATCAAACGTGTTTTTGAAAACCAAGGAGTAGGTCTGGTTGAAACTTTCCCAGGTAGCCTTGGAGGAGTTCGGTTTACGCCTTACATTACTGACGAACGTTCGTTGGAAATGAGTCAGGAAATTGCTGAACTTTTACGTGAAGAAAATCGAATTTTACCTGGAGGATATATTTATCTGTCAGATATTTTAGGCACTCCATCAAATCTTCGTAAAATCGGTCAAATTATTGCTCATGAATATCATGAAAAGCAAGTTGATGTCGTCATGACTATTGCCACAAAAGGGATTCCAATTGCTCAGTCAGTTGCTGAGATTCTAGATGTTCCTTTCGTAATTGTTCGTCGTGATCCTAAAGTGACCGAAGGAGCAACGCTTAATGTAAATTATATGTCAGGCTCAAGCTCTCGTGTTGAAAATATGACTTTATCCAAACGGAGCCTTTCAATCGGTCAAAATGTTTTGATTGTTGACGACTTCATGAAAGGCGCAGGAACAATCAATGGAATGAGAAGTCTTGTTCATGAATTTGATTGTTTACTTGCCGGTGTTGCCGTTTTTCTTGAGGGACCATTTAAAGGTGAGCGATTGATTGATGATTACAAATCAATCTTGAAAGTTGATCGAATTGATATTGCTAACCG
Organism: Lactococcus sp. AK05; assembly: GCF_041026685.1. NCBI lineage: Bacteria > Bacillati > Bacillota > Bacilli > Lactobacillales > Streptococcaceae > Lactococcus > Lactococcus sp. AK05. The sequence goes on along the minus strand of NZ_JBFTEI010000013.1, from coordinate 4,916 downwards.
CTCAATTGATGTTCAATTGGGAAATATATTTAATGACAAATAAAAAAGTTACTGACAGGACATTCTGTCAGTAACTTTTTCTATTTATTCACTTAAAAGAAAGAAATTTTGTTGAGGGGCCACACTCGTAATTTCGCTTCACCAACAATTGCTGAACGTTTGAAAGTTCCAACTGCGCGACTATCTTGAGAAACTACCCGATTATCTCCCATCAGGAAGTATTGTCCCTCAGGAACTTTTACTGTAAAGGTTGGGTTACCAGTGCTGTCAGTGGTAAATGCTTTGGTACTTTGAGCTAAACTAACAAACAAACTGCGGTTTTGTTCACTGAGTGCATTTGTTAAAGGATACTTACCGTAAGTTTTTTCCAACTGACCGTCAGCAAGTTGCTTTTGGTAATCTTTGAGATAATTTTCTGGATAAACTTTGTTATTGATTGTGAGTTGGTCGTGGTCGAATTTTATAGTATCTCCGGGCATTCCAATGACACGTTTCACAATATCTTTAGTTGAACCATCGGCTGTTTCTTCTTTGGCAACAACAATATCAAAACGATTAATGGTTGATTTTCTTACAATAACCAGACGTTCTTTGTCAGCTAAAGTTGGGTCCATTGAATGACCATCCACAACAACAAGTGACCAAAGAAAGACACGGGAGAGAAGAATAGCGACAATTATAAAGAGAAACAATCCCCACTCTTTTAAAAATTTCATCATAATTTTACTTTCTATAATTGAGCGATTTTAATCGCTTTTTGTGTATTAGCAAAATGAAGTTTTGCTAACTGATTCAGAGCATCAACTCCCTGACTTTTGATAATTTGTGCTGCAATTTTGTCAGATAAATTTCCTGCCCCACTGGGTAACGTGAAACCTGATGCTTTAGATAATTTTTTTAGATTTTCTAAAAAAAGATAACGAGAAATAATTGAACTGACAGCAACAGCCAGAAACTGATCTTCAGCTTTTGTCAGTAAAGTTACCTTTGTCAGCGGATGATTTTGCTCTTTATTAACATATTTTTTATAATTTGCTTCCGTTGTGAAAGCATCAATAACAATATTTTCAGGCTTATGACCTAATTGTTTTTCAAGAAGATAAATGGCTTGATTATGGAGAGCAACTTTAATGCTGACAGCATTATAACCAGAAGCAATCACCTCATTATACTTGACAGGTTCAACCACTAAAGCAACATGTGGAATTCTATCAATCAATTTTGGAGCAATTTGACAAATTTTTTCGTCAGTTAATTTTTTAGAATCAGCGACTCCAATTTCCTTTAGAAAATTCAAGTTTTCTTCACTGACAAAACTAGCAGTAACCATTAAACCACCGAAATATGACCCGTTGCCCACCTCGTCAGTCCCAATAAGATTTGTTTGTTTTTGAGGAACGACTTGAGCAATATGACCAAAGTCACTCGCTAATTTTTCAGCCTCGTTTCCTTGAAAAACAACTTTTCCAGAAGTATAAACCGAGATAGAAGTTTTCCCAACCTTGGCAAAAAAAGTGATGTAAGGATTTTTGGAAACTTGCTCATAGGATTTGTATTTCTCAGCGAGCTGTTGGCGTTCTTTAGTCTCTAATTTTAGAACAATATTCATAAGAACATTCTACCATAAATTAGCTATTCTCGAATAAGAAACCGACCATCTATTAAAAATAATTTCTTATTAGAATCTATTATAGCAAACATGTTGTAAAATAATTAAAAAAGTCTTCATATTCTAAATACGAAGACTTCAAACTTAGTCAACTTTCTCACTTAAACGCCCATCTTCCATCAGATAAACTTTGTCACAATAATCAACCAAACGTAAATCATGAGTGACCATAATTGTTGCCTTGTTTTTTTCTTTTGCTTCCTTAGCTAATATTTTAACCACTTCATAAGCTTTTTCAGTATCCAAACTTGCCGTCGGTTCATCAGCCAAAATGATTGTAGGGTCATTATATAAAGCACGAACAATAGCTACCCGTTGCCTTTCCCCACCAGAAAGTTCCTCAGGATATTTATCCACCAATTTTTCAAGCCCTAAACGCTTGAGTAAGTCTAAGCCTGCTCTATTTTCTTTTGCCTTATTTACCTTGTCAACCAATTGAAGTTGTTTCTTAACCGTTAAGAATGGCACGAGATTAGAAGCTTGTAAAATAAAACCAATTTCTTCAAAACGAACCTTAGCGCGTGCTTTCTCCTTTTTTTCATTTAAAGCTCGGCCATTAATCCAAATTTCCCCAGAAGAAGGACTTTGCAGTCCGCCGGCAATAGTAAGTAAGGTACTTTTTCCAGAACCTGAAGGCCCAATGATTGCCACAAACTCACCCTTATCAACAGAGAAATTAGTTTCTTTTAAAGCCTCTATTGTTTCATCCCCATCCTTAAAAGATTTTTTGACATTTTTTAATTCAATAGCTTTCATTATTTCTCCTATCCAATCGCTTTTAGTGGATCAATTTTGACAATTGCTCTGACAGAGAACAAAGCACCCACAATTGCAACCACAATCATTAAAAGGGTAATCACTCCAAAGAAGAGGAGATTTGTTTGAAAAGGAACAGCTTCCGGTAAAATTAACGCAGAACCTAAAGTGGCTAACAAACCAATTAATACACCACTAAAAGCTAAAATAAAAGTTTGAGCGATGACAGAATTACTAATAAAACGACTGGAAATTCCCTGAGCCTTCATTACACCAAAAATCGCTATTTTTTGCATTGTCAGAACATAAATAAAGATTCCAATGACAACCGCAGCAATAACCACTAGAAAGCCAATCATGAAACCAAAGGTCAAAACCTGTGCACTATAACCAGGAAGTTTATCTATAAATTTACTGATAGATAATTTTTGGAGACCTTTAGTCTGTTGGCTAATTTTTCCGCGCGTGACGATAGCATTGTAAGTAGTTTTAGGTTGAAAATTGGAATTTGAACCATAACGAATTTGTTGGAAAGTATCTAAAGAAGTATAAAGCACAGGTGAAATATTAAATTTAGCATTATCTGTAAAACCAACAATAGTCAATACTTCATTATTGGTTGCTAATTTAATTTTATCACCAAGTTTATAATCATATTGATTTTTAAAACTAATATCAGTTACTACCTCGCCCTTATTTTTAAAATCCCTCCCTTCAAGAATATTGGGATTTAAAAATTCGTTTGAATTAATTCCAAAAAAACTGATATTATTTTTTTTACTTTCATCATTGGCATCATAAATAATCCCAGCAGTTTGAGCGAGAACGGCCTTTTCTTTCGCCTTCAACTGGCTGGCAATATCTGAATCAATCATTGACATATTGAGAGAATCATTGGCTTTCTCAGATAAAAAAATATCAGTTGCATTCCATTTATCAACTGCCATCCTGTTTTCTTGAGCCAAACCATAGGCCAAACCAGATAAGAAAAACACAAGATAGGAAATCAAAAACATGACACCAATTACGAGAGCATATCTTAATTTTGAATGTTTAATTTCATTAATTGCTAAAAACATCATTGAGCTCCTATTTTCTATATAAATCCCCCAAATTTCCGAGGACTAACTGAATAAAAGGATTTGTATTATATAAACCCCTTTAAAAAAAGTCTATCATAGTTCAAATGGAAGTGCTACCATAATGCTTGTAGCAAAAACCACAAAGAAACATTTGAAAAGATATAAAACTAAAAAATACATAATCCACGAAAAGAAGTAAATAAAGGGGATATAATCCCTAAAATGTCTTGACAAACCCAGGAATAATATGATATGATGATAAACGGTATTGTTTACCCCATTTTTGTGGCCCCGGAAACCCAAAAATACTTTGCAGGACTCTTACACCTGCTGTAAACAAATTCTAGTAAAAGGAAAATAACCAAAATGATGAAAACTACATTCATGGCTAACGCTCAAAACGTTGACCGTAAATGGTACGTCGTCGATGCAACTGATGTTCCTCTTGGACGTCTTTCTGCAGTTGTCGCAAGCGTACTTCGCGGAAAAAACAAACCAACATACACACCACATACTGATACAGGTGATTTCGTAATCGTTGTTAACGCTGAAAAAATCAAATTGACTGGTAAAAAAGCAACTGATAAAGTATATTACTCACACTCACTTCACCCAGGTGGATTGAAATCAGTTACTGCTGGTGAACTCCGTGAAAAAAATGCTGTACGTTTGATTGAAAAATCAGTAAAAGGTATGCTTCCACACAACACACTTGGACGTGCTCAAGGCATGAAACTTAAAGTGTTTGTTGGCGCAGAACACACACATACAGCTCAAAAACCTGAAGTCCTTGACATCACAGGTTTGATTTAATCAGGAAGGAACGAACATAATGGCACAAGTACAATATGCCGGCACAGGCCGTCGTAAAAATGCAGTAGCACGCGTACGTCTCGTACCTGGTACTGGTAAAATCACAGTTAACGGACGTGAAGTAGAAAGCTACATCCCACACGCAGACATGCGTCTCGTTATCAACCAACCATTTGCAGCTACACAAACAGAAGGTAGCTACGATACACTCGTAAACGTAAATGGTGGTGGTGTATCAGGTCAAGCAGGAGCTATCCGTCACGGAATCGCTCGTGCATTGCTCCAAGTAGACCCAGACTTCCGTAGTGCTTTGAAACGCGCTGGACTCCTTACACGTGACGCCCGTATGGTTGAACGTAAAAAACCAGGTCTCAAAAAAGCCCGTAAAGCATCACAATTCTCAAAACGTTAATATTATTCATATATCAATGTTTAAAACACTTCCATACGGAAGTGTTTTTTTGTATTAAATTTACACCTAGAAAATTTGTAAATTCTCTTTTACGATATCCAAAGGGTAAAATAATAAACCCCAAAATTACATTTTCTATAAAAAAATATACTTCAGAGAACATGACAACCGTGGGATTTTCCGG
>NZ_JBFTEI010000012.1:0-23204 GCF_041026685.1 Lactococcus sp. AK05 | reverse complement strand
ACGTTCGCTTGGAAGACGTTGTCCAATTTTCCAGATGCCTTTTTCAACTTCATCTTTTAAGGCATCATGTATTTTTACATAATTCGGTACTGATTTTCTTGCCATAGTTCCCCCTAACTAAATAATAACAATATATACCACTTTAATATCTGTCTACCATTATATCACAGTTCATATGACTTACAAATAAAGAACATTTAAAATAATCGCAAATCTTATCTTCTATTAGCTTTTAATCTATAAAAAAAGAATTAGTTAATATAACTAACTCTTTTTTATCTTTTATCAGTATTCAATTATTTTGAAGGAACAGTGATTTTTCCATCAATAATATCTGCTTTTGCTTTAGCAACTGCATCTTTGATTTCTGAATTTGCACTGTCAAGTCCTAAGTTAACCCCACCATTTTTAAGGTCATAAGTAACGATTGTTCCACCAGGGAATTTACCATCTTTAGTCTTGTCAGCGATATCTTTTACAACATTACCAACTTCTTTGATTGTTGATACAAGTACAAAGTTAGAATCTTTACCGTCTTTAGATTTGTATTTTCCAAGATATTCTTGGTCTTGGTCAACACCGATAACCCAAACTTTGTCAGCCTCATTCTTAGTTGAGTTCAATGCTTTAGCTTCACTGAAGACACCAGTTCCTACACCACCAGCACATTGATAAACTACGTCATCACCAGCACCGTACATAGCTGCAGCAATTGTTTTACCCTTGGCCGCGTCAGAGAAAGATCCCGCATATTGAACATCAACTTTAATATCTGGATTTACAGATTTAGCTCCAGCTTCATAACCTTTTTCAAAACGTGTAATAACATCTGATTGCATTCCACCGATGAAACCAATTTTGTTAGTCTTAGTTGCTTTTGCGGCAGCTACACCAGCAAGGTAGGCACTTTCGTTATCAGCAAAAGTTGCTGATGCCACATTTTTTTGGTCTTTGATGACTGAGTCAACGATTACAAAGTTAGATTTAGGATTATTTTTTGCTGCAGCTGATGTTGCATCTTGTAAAGAGAATCCGATACCAAACAAAAGTTTGTAGCCTTGTTGTTCCGCAGAGTTATAGTTAGTTGTATAATCTGAAGCAGAGTTAGATTGGAAATAAGTGTATCCTGTACCTTTTTTCAGGTTATTTTCTTTCCCCCAGCTTTGAAGACCTTCCCAAGCGGATTGGTTAAATGAACGGTCGTTTACACCACCAGTATCGGTGACGATTGCTGCTTTAAGGTCAGTTTTTGCTTTACCTGATCCGGCTGCGTCATGTGAACGGCATCCTGCAAGGACTGCGACTGATGCAAGTGCGAGAGCACTAACTGCGATTACACGTTTTTTCATGGAAAGGGTATCCTCCGAGTTTTGTTTGGCTAAATATAGCTTAAGACTATTTTAAGATATATTTAGTCTTTTTGCAAGTCCAAATAAGCTGAATATCCCTTTTTCTCGCTAAATGTTCGGAAATAACCTATCAATTACTAAGAATTATTCATATTTATCAGTAATTACCATTTTTACGTTTTTTAAAAGAAAAAAGTTAAAGCGCTTACTTTGGTTACAAATTAATATGCTACCTGTTGATAGCATATCAATTTTATTTTAATCAAGATTTTTGAAAGAATATGGTAAAAGTTCCTCAACTGAAGTTTCTTTTACATTATCATTTTTAGAAATCAAAAAAACTGGCATATCTGCTGGACAAAATTCTGCAATAACTTGTCTACAAGCACCACAAGGACTAATAGGTTCTTCTGTTTCTCCGAATACATAAAGAGCATCAAAATCTTTCAGGCCTTCTGATATTGCTTTAAAAATAGCTGTTCGTTCAGCACAATTAGAAAGTCCAAAACTAGCATTTTCAATATTACAACCTGTGATAATTCGACCATCAGTTGTATGAAAAGCTGCTCCTACAGGAAAATGAGAGTAAGGAACATATGCCAAACTCGCCGCTTCGCGTGCGGCAGCAATCATTTTTTTAGTAGTTGTCATTTGAAGTCAGACCTTCCATAATTGCAACACCAGCCGAAACACCAAGACGTGTTGCACCAGCATCAATCATTGCTTTTGCTTCTTCAAGATTATGAACCCCACCAGAAGCCTTAACTCCCATATCTGGGCCAACCGTTTGACGCATTAATTTTACATCCTGAACAGTTGCTCCACCTGTTGAGAAGCCTGTTGAAGTTTTGACAAAATCAGCACCAACTGCTTTAGCAATTTGGCAAGCTTTAATCTTTTCATCGTCAGTTAAAAGGCTTGTTTCAATGATAACTTTAAGAATTTTATCACCTTTTACTGCGTTGACAGCTGCAATATCTGACTCAACAAGATCCCAATCCTTAGATTTGGCTGCACCAATATTAATGACCATGTCAATTTCATCAGCACCATTTTCAATAGCGTTTTTAGCTTCAAAAGCTTTGAGTTCAGAAGTATTAGCACCTAAAGGAAAACCAATAACTGTACATACTTTAACGTCGGAGTCTTTAAGTTCTTGGCTGGCATAATTTACCCATGTTGGGTTAATACAAACGCTCATGAAATCATATTTTTTTGCTTCATCAATTATTTGTTGAACTTTAGATTTTGGAGCATCGGCTTTAAGAATAGTATGGTCAATATATTTATTAATTTGCATTTTATGTTCTTTCTATTTTTTTAATCTTAAGTAAATTATTCCAACGATGAGATAGACTACAACGAAGATAATGATAAAAGCAATAAGTTGAATAAGCCAACCCAAATTTTGTAAGTACAATTTGGTCGCTGCTCCAGCCAAAGCTGACAAGATGACTTGCAGGGCCATGACAGGTGTTGGGATTTTTAAATCATTTTTCATCTTATCTGATAATTTCTAGAATTTCTTTTTGATGAACTTGTTGATCACTAATGACCAAACTGTCATTAAATTCAGCAACTAATTCGTCAGTAATTTCGCGGTTAGAATAAAGCTGAGCAATGACTTCACCGGCATTCACTTTATCTCCTACCTTTTTCGTCAGAGTAACACCTGCTTCAAAATCAATATCATCAGTCTTAGTTGCACGTCCTGCTCCTAATTTCATAGCAAGAAGACCAATTCCTAAGGCTTTTTCTTCACTAATAAATCCTGATTTATCTGCTTTAATTTCCACTTGATATTTTACTTGAAGAGGAGCTGTCAAATAGTCAAAGGCAGTTGGGTCACCACCTTGGGCCTTGACCATTTCAACAAATTTTCCGTAAGCTAAGCCATTAGTAAAATGTTCTAAAATTTCAGGAATTGATTTTTCAAGTCCCGCAAGTTGCAGCATAATTTGGGCAAGTTCCGCAATAAATTCTTGGAATTCCTTTGGCGCTTTTCCTTGTAGAGTATGAACTGCTTCAGTCATTTCATTTCGATTTCCGATAGCAAAACCAAGAGGTTGACTCATATTTGTGATGACAGCGACGGTTTCTCGTCCTACAGATTTCCCAAGGTCAACCATTGTTTGAGCAAGAAGGCGAGCATCTTCAACCGACTTCATAAAAGCCCCATCCCCTACAGTTACATCTAGTAGAATGGCATCAGAGCCCGCGGCAATTTTTTTGGACATGACAGAACTAGCAATTAAAGGAATAATATCAACAGTTGCTGTGACGTCTCGAAGAGCGTAGAGTAATTTATCGGCTTTAACAAGTTCATCGGATTGCCCAATTATGGCAATTCCTGTTTCTTTGACCTGATCAATAAATTCTTTTTCCGTTTTTTCAAATTTGAAGCCAGGAATTGACTCCAATTTGTCCAAAGTTCCTCCCGTATGTCCAAGCCCACGACCAGACATTTTCGCAACAGGAACCCCAAATGACGCTACAAGCGGAGCTAAAATAAGTGTTACTTTATCACCCACTCCACCAGTAGAATGTTTATCAACCTTGATTCCGGCAATATCAGTCAAATCGAATTCTTTTCCTGAATGAACCATTGCCATCGTGAGATGAGCAGTTTCTTCTGTTGTCATCCCTTTAAAATAAATTGCCATCGCAAGTGCTGACATTTGATAGTCTGGCACGATTCCTTTGACATAATTTTCAATCATCCAATCGATTTCAGCTTGGCTAAATTCACCACCATCTCTTTTCTTTTGAATGAGATCAACCATCCGATAGGTCATAGGCTCCTCCTCGTTTTATCTTATCAATAATTATATATTTTTATAACTTCTTAAAATAAAGTATCCTTTATCTCTGGCTACAAGCTGACAATTACCAAATACTTCTTCCATTTTCTTTTGAGCAGACGGGGCACCCTGTTTCTTTTGGATAACAATCGTCAAATGCCCTCCATCATTTAAGTGACCAAAAGCACCAGCTAAAATTTCATGGACCACTTCTTTACCGGCCCTAATTGGCGGATTTGAGATAATCGCATCATATTTTTCACTGACAGACTCATAAATATTTGAAAGTTCAATTTTACTATTACTGACAGCATTGTCAATCGCGTTTTGACGGCATAAATCAAGTGCCCGACTATTGACATCAACCATTGTCACATCTAAATCAAACTTTTTAGCTAAGGTTAACCCTAATGTTCCATAACCACACCCAACATCTAAAAGACTTTTTGCACTTTCAGGTTGATAGTTTTCTAATAAAACACGAGAACCATAATCAATTCCATTTTTTGAAAAGACACCACGATCCGTTTTAAAACGCATTGACTGACCTAATAATTCAACTGTTAAGGTCTGGAAGTCATGTGATAAATCTTGATTGTCTTCATAATACATATTTGTTTTAACCATTAATTTTATTTTAACATAAAAGCCCTTTTTTATCTTAAAAAAATTTTTAGAACTTCTACTTATTTTGTAATCTCTTACACTTTTACTGACAGAAGTGTAAAAATCTTGTCAGTAACTTATTTAATACGCTTACAGATTTATTAGTTTTTTTACCTTGATAAGCCAAAAATATGGTAAAATATTTGTCATGAATGAATTCATTAATTTTGACGAAATTAGCCGAAAAACATGGCAAAATCTTTATAATACTTCGATTGCTCCCTTAACTCATGATGAGTTAGAGTCAATCCGCTCACTCAATGATGAAATCAGCTTACAAGATGTGGAGGACGTCTATTTACCACTGATTCATCTTCTTCGCTTATATAAAAAAAATTTAGAAGACATGAGTTACTCTAAGGGACTTTTCCTACAAAAAATTGTCAAAACTCCCCCACTCATCATTGGGATTTCTGGCTCAGTCGCCGTTGGAAAATCAACAACCGCAAGACTTCTCCAGCTTCTCCTTTCACGTGCTTTTCCAAAATTAACCGTTGATTTAGTGACAACCGACGGATTTTTGTACACGACTAATGATTTAAAAAATATGGGGATTCTCGACCGCAAAGGTTTTCCTGAAAGCTATGATATGGAAAAATTAACAAGTTTTCTTTATCACGTCAAAAATGGTGAAAAATTTGAAGTTCCGATTTACTCACATGAAACTTACGATATTTTGCCTAACCAAAGTCAAATCATTGACAGCCCTGATATTCTTATTGTAGAAGGAATTAATGTGCTTCAAAATCCACAAAATCAACTGCTTTATATCAGTGATTTTTACGATTTTTCAATTTATGTCGATGCTGACGAAAAACTCATTGAAAAATGGTACCTCGAACGTTTTGACAGCCTTTTAAAATTAGCTAAATATGACCAGACAAACTTCTATCATCAATTTACAAAAATGCCAGAAGATAAAGTAATCAATCTAGCCCGTGAAACATGGGCACGTGTCAATCGTGTCAATCTCAGAGAATATATTGAGCCCACAAGAAATCGGGCAGAAATTATTCTTCACAAAACAGAAAATCACTATATTGACAAAATTTACCTGAAAAAATTCTAAAAAAAATACTGACAAATCTGTCAGTATTTTTTGTCTTCAATTTTACTGACAGAACTGTCAGACAAGATTAGAAATAATCTGCTGTATCATCATTTGGAAAAACAAATTTCTTTAAGACAAAGACACCAATAATTAATATCAGAATAGCACTAGCAATCAATAATACTCCAACCAATCGTTCATGATAGGTTAACAACAGTCGAATCAGTGAAGTAATCCCGAGTGATAAGAGGAAAATTAATGACACATGTCCTTTATTTCTCAATGAAGTGATAATCAAAGTTAAAAATTCAAAGAAGATAAAGAAGGAGAGAATACTTTCCAAAATATCGTAATAATGAACCTCACTCTCAGAAAGAAAAGCAAGTAAAACAAGATTATAAACTTCTCTAAATAGAAAATAAACCATCAAAAGCCCTACTACCATAAGCAACATAAAACTAATTTTCGATAATAGATTAGCAAATTTCAGTTCAATATGATTAAAAAAATTTTTCATAGGCGCTCTCCTTCTTCTCTCATCTTTAAAATATTTCTGTCAGTAAATTAGGCTTATAAATCTGAAGATTGGACATAGCCCTGAACGAATTCGTCAATTTCAATATAAATATAGCACTTCTTATCACTAATTTTTTTTCTGATTTCCGCTTCAATTTGATTAATGATTTCATAATCTTCTAAGACAAGTTGACTCACCAAATCAATTTTTGCTGCAATCAAAATCTCTGTTGGGCCAAGGTGAACCGTTTTAACATTAATTACTCGTTCTACTTCAGGACGCTCAAAAGCTGTCAAAATCTTTTCTAAATCACTATCTGTCACACGTTCACCAACAATTAAACTATAAAATTCTCTTGTCAAGAAAATCGCAGCTGCCATAAGCAAGAAACCAATCAACAACCCACTAATTGCATCAAAAACAGGATTGCCCGTCACCATCGTTAAGACAGTTCCTAAAAGCGCTAAAAGTAAACCAATAATTGCGCATAAATCCTCAGCAAAAATAACTAAAATTTCACTGTGACGACTTTCATGCAAAAAATTAAAGATTGGTAATTTCTCTGTATTCAATTCGCTAATTTCTTTAAAAGCCACTCTTAATGATGACCCTTCAATTGCCATCCCAATCAACAAAATTCCAACAACAATGCCCGCATTTTCAACACTGTGTGCTGGATGAACCAACTTATCATAGGCCTCCATTACACCAATGACACCCCCACCAAAAAAAAGGAATGTTGCCACTATCATACTAAAGAAATATTTTGCCCTAGCTTCGCCAAATTGATGGAGATTAGTGCTCGCTTGTCTTGAACGACGGTCGCCAAACAAAAGTAAAATCTGATTCCCACAATCCACCACTGAGTGAATACTTTCATTAAGCATCGCTGCTGAGCCAGATAAACCAAATCCAATAAACTTACTGATTGCAACCAGAACATTAGCCCCAAGTGCCGCAAAAACCGCAAACATCCCTGAAGATTTTTTCTCTTCCATAACTCTCTCATTTCCTATTCAATATATCTTAATTATAACATAAGCCCTTATTTAAGATTTAATTTGTAACTTTTAAGTCAAAAATAAAGAAAACTAAAAGGCTCTTCCTACAAAGAAAGAACCTCTAAGAGAATAAATCATCAAAATCCATTCCCTAATACTATGTAAGAAAAGACGTCAAATAAATTTCAGTAATTAATATTCATTCAACTAGAACAATAATACAACATTTACAAAAAAGTGTCAATCCCTTAACGCTAATGTTTTAGTGAAAAATTATTTCTAAAACTTCTTATTCTTTTTGACCCTCTAAAATCAAAATTTCAAGTTCTTTTTTCTCACGATTCAATTTTTCTAAACGGTAAGCTAAACTATTTTTATTGTCTTTTTCTTCGATTCCTAACAAAAATTCAATTGACACATTAAAATAATTTGCCAGCTCAAAAACACGACCAACACTCGGTTTTTTCTTATACTTATAATTTTTCAAAGTATTCCGAGGATAACCAAGTTCCCGCTCAACTTGATTAAAAGATTTATGAGCATCTTTAATCAACAACTTTAATCTTGAGTAAACAAACAAATATTCATGTTCCATAATAATAATCCTTCTTTTTTAATTTTTTATAGATAAGTTTTCAATAAGTGAATAAAATAAATTCAAAGAAACATTCAAATTCACTCTTCACTGATTTCTTCATCCTCTTCCCAATTCCAAGCCCGAGAAAATTCCTGATTTTGGAAAAGTGAAGCCAAACCACTCAACTGTTTTAGACGAAGCAACTCTTCTTTATCCATTCCAATATGTTTCATAATCCACTGGTCACTCAACCCCGATTCTACCAATTGTTGAACAATTTCTGTCATCAATTCGATTGAATGTGTGCCTCTAGCACGATTATGTCGAATGGTACTAGCAATTCTATCTTCAAGTGGGCGATCAATAATCGACACAGGTAAACAATTTCCTTCTCGTTTAGCAATTTCTTCAGAATTTTTCATGACAAGATAACGATGAAAACCATCCACAATTTCATAAAAATCCTGTTCTTTATCGTAATAACAAACGATAGGCATTGTATAACCATCTTCCAAAATCGACCGTTCAAGTAGTTGAAATTCAGGAGGTGCTGTTCGATTTGGATTATAAGCATTTGCTCTAATCTTCTCAATTGGTACTCGCCTGATATCATAAGCTGGACTTATAAAAATGTCTCCCATTTTTCCATTGCCTCTTGTTTTTTCTGTAATTCATCCTTTGTTTGACCAAACCCCATATACTGACAAGAAGTATCATTCTTTAAAATCGTGATACACATGCGTTTGTATGAAGGAACCAACCTAAAATTTTTAATTGGCACATCGTCCGGATAATCTTTAAAGCGAATCACTTCGTATCTTTGCTTATATTTGCGCTTATTTGTTGGTGGACCCAAACGTTCAAAGTCCGAGCCAAGCTCCTCTAACTCATCAATCACATTTTCTGGTAAAGCTCCACCAGTTTTCATCCAATAATCCATTGAAGATTTAAATTTTTTACGATAAACCTTTCGAGTTTCCTCTGGCAATGTCTCAAGTAAAAATTCAACATAAGATTTCCAAGTATGTCCTTTAGGGAGCACAGCTCCACGGTAACCCATTGCTGCAGTTCCACCATAAAGCGCTGCAAAATTTGCTCCATTAACACGACCAACTAATTTTCCCCAAGTTGCTGGTTCTAAAGCCTGATAGAGTTTTAATGAATGCACTCCACACTGATGGAAAGGATTAGCAACCCTCATTGATTTATAAGGAACTCCCGCCTGATAGTACAAATCATAAAGATGATTATAATCAAGCTCAAATTTAGCATTAGCTCGCCAGATATCTTCAAATAACCAATCATACATTGGATAAAAATTGAAGACATCTTGACTAATACGATGGCTATAATTAGTCGTTCCAAAACGAGAAAAAGTCTCCTCGCGCGTCACCGCATTATAACGATTTAAACTTTCCTGAGCACGAATTCCCACCAAAACAGCCGTTCGTACGACCTCTTTTTCTCGATGAAGCCATTGGCAAAACTTACTTTGAAACTCATAATCAGACATTCCAACTTTAAAAAATGGAAATTCTTGATTTTCTAAACAAATAGCTTCTGGAGGAATTGAATTCAACCAAAGTTCATGATGTTCTGGGTCCCAAGGCAACCAAGTTGATTGTGACATCGAAATTCCACAAGAAGCCGATACAGGAAGACAGACGTGATAGTAATCAAATTCTGGATATTTTCCCATTGAACGTTCAATATAATCTTTAGTTTCTTGATAATTTCCCTCATAATCCAAATAAAAAACAGAAACTTTTATCCCTTTTTTCATCCAATCATGACTTTCATAATAAAGACGAACCAATTCCAACATCAAACCCGAATCCTTACCGCCAGAAAAAGAAATAATCAGGTGGTCAAAATAACTACAAATATAATCTAATCTATGATTAAATGCTTCATAAACATTTTCATTTTGATAAACTTTCACCTCGTCTTTCCTTTCCATTATTGATTTTATTTTTCACAGCGCTATGTCAAAACTATCAACAATTATATATTACAAAAAAGCAAAGATTTTGTAAAAGTTTTTATCAAATTAAAAAGTAATCAAAACAATTAATTTCTTAATAAAATAATGATATACTATTGAAAATAGTAAAATAATTATCCAAAATAGATTATTTTTAATTATTGACTTTTTAAAGAATAAGTTCAAAGAGAAAGGATTTTATACTCCTCCAAGTATAAATAGAAGCATCATGACAAAAGATACGAAAGAAATCATTATTCGCACTCTCTTAAATATCGCCTCAGAAAACGAAAAATTGACTATTGAGGAAATTTCAAAACGGTCACATATCACTCGAGCAACCATCAAACGGAATTTTAAAGCAGGGGTTCCCGCTATTGTCGAATATATCTACCTAAATATTGTCGATGAGGTCAATGAACGCTTACTCCAATATAAATGTGAAGAGGTTTCTCTTGAACTTCTTGCCGATATTTTACTCCCAGTTCTTTGGCAACATAAAGAAGAAGCGCATATTATCTACAGCTCTCAACTTCCTTTTCGTTTAATTGAACCAGTAAGTGATAGAACTTGGAAATGGGCTGAAAAACGTTTTAACTTTCTTATAAAAGAACATGGTTTAGCAAATTATTTTACAGCTCAAGAACTTCTAAAATATTTTAATGCTCAACTCATTACCGTTCTAACCCTTTGGCTAGAAGCTGACATCCCGATCCATTTAGACAAGTTCCGCCCAAAATTCATGTTTTTCATGAATGCTTCTATCAATCAACTTATTTTTAAAGGAATAAAATAAAAAAACGTAAATCCACAGATTTACGTTTTTATTATCATATTTTCATGCTTAGGGCGCAATCCGTTTTCTGGCTGCTCGTTTTCTACCCATTTCAATTTGTTCTTCTTTTTTCTTGATAGGATTGATAACTTTTGTTTTAATGCCAATAGCAGTGGCAGCAAGTCCAGCTATCAAAAGTGCATTCCCTGCCAAAAAGCCTTTAATAAATGTACGATTCATTTGTCTCTCCTCCTAGTTTTATAGATAAACAGCCAAATAATAAAACTTTAGTAAAATTTCCTCATTCGACTCTACAAAATCATTTTAACATAAATGTTATAAATCTAAAAATAATAAACTTAGAATGAAATAATAAAAAACCTTCTAACTATAATGCTAGAAAGTTTTCATTAACTCTAAATCTTCGTTGATTATTTAAACCATTTATCAACTTCTTTTTGATGATCTTTAATCCAATTTTTGGCAGCTTCTTCTGGTGTTTTACCATTTTGAATATCAAGCATAACAGCTTCCATATCCTTAGTTGTCCAATTAAACTTATCTAAAACTTTATAAGCTTCTGGATTTTCTTTCTTCAAACCTTTACGAACAATGGTATTAATATTTTCTGAAGTTCCCATTGTTCCTTTTGGATCAGCCAAATATTTCAAATCATATTTGTTAAACATCCAATGAGGTGACCAACCAGTAATGACAATATCTTTATGTTGTTTGATTGCTTCACCAAGAGCTACAGTCATAGCACCTGATGATGAAGGAACAAGTTTCCAATCTTTAAGATTATCATAGCTATTAAGCGTTTTTTCACTCGCAGCCATTACACCTGCACCTGGTTCAATACCTGTGATTGTCTTATTCGCTTGATTTGTTAAATCTTCAATTGAATTAACATTCATATAACTTGGAACAACAAAACCAACTTTAGCCCCTTTAAGGTTAGGACCTAACAAATCAACAGATTTACCATATTTTTGCCATTGTGTTTTATGCGTATTTGGCAACCAAGCAGAAACCATTCCATCTGCTTGACCATTGGCTACTGTTTGCCAAGCCACCGCATTATCTAAAGCTGTCGTTTTTACATCAAAGCCATGTTCTTTCATCGCTTGAGTCAAAACATTGATTGATGCAACTTCTGAATCCCAGTTCATATAAACTAAGTCAACTTTTTTATCAGAGGCTGTTTTCCCAAAAGACATTCCTGAAAAGGCCCCAACAATTAAAGCTAACAATGAAACTAAGGCAATTCCACGTTTCCATTTTTTAACTGTAGGATTTCCCTGTTTTTCAAGAGGAGAAACATTAAGTTTTTGTGTAAAGCGGTCAATAATAATAGCCAAAATAACTAATGAAATTCCACTTACAAACCCTTTACCAATATCAGCTGATTGAACGGCTGCAAGTACACCACGACCTAAGCCAGGCGCCCCAATCATAGAAGCGATAACGACCATAGAAAGAGCTAACATAATCGTTTGGTTAACGCCGGCCATAATCGTTCCTTTAGCCAAAGGAAATTCCAATTTAAAGAGCTTTTGACGGGCAGTTGAACCAAATGAATCTGCCGCTTCAACTAATTCTGTTGAAACTTGACGAATTCCCAAGTTAGTCATTCTGACTGTTGGTGGGAGTGCAAAGATAACAGAGGCAAATACCCCAGGAACAACTCCAATTCCAAAGAATGCAACCGCTGGAATCAAATAAACGAAACCGGGCATTGTTTGCATAAAGTCCAAAATCGGTTGAACGATCTTAGCCACTAAATCAGATTTGGCCATCCAAATCCCTAAAGGAACTCCAATTATGATTGACAATAAACTTGAAAGTAAGACAAGTGTGATTGTACTCATTAGATCTGACCATAAGCCCTGATTAGCAATTAAAGAAAGACCAATGAAAGTGAATAAAGGAAAGGCAATTTTTTTTCCTGAAACCAAAATGGCAAGGATAGTAACAACAACAATCATCAGCCAGAATGGAACAGCAGTTAAAGCACCTGTAATACCATTCATCAATACCGTTCCTGATTTTTGAATCACATCAAATCCTGAACTAAAAGTACTAGTAATCCAATCTGTTGCCGATGACACCCAGTTTGCTAAGGGGACTTGTCCAATAGCTAAATCAATCATTTATTCTCCTCCTCTTTTTCAATCTCCTCTACTTCGTCCTCATCAGGAATATCAGCTAAGGCCTCTAAAACACTTCCTCGAATCAATACACCCTTAAGGAATCCATTATCATCAACAACTGCTAAAGGCGTTGGGGCATCATAGATAATTGGCAAGATATCTCTTACAAGCATTTCTTTAGAAACTGTTCCGACATCTGTAGTCATCACATCTTTTAATGGTTGATTATTTTTTCTAGCAGCAATGGCTTGTTCACTCGTAACAACACCACGGAATTGACGTTTTTTGTCAACAGCCATTAGAGAGCTGACTTCTTCAGTCTTCATCTTCTTCAAGGCAACGCTAGGTCCATCAACATCAATATTAGTAGTTAAAGCTGGAATCATGATGTTTTCTGCTGTAATAACTTTTGCACGATCTACATCTTCTACGAAAGTTTTAACATAATCATTTGCTGGATTGGTCAAGATTTCCTCACCAGTACCAATTTGCATGATTTTACCATCTTTCATGATTGCGATGCGGTCACCAATACGAAGGGCTTCGTTCAAATCATGAGAAACAAAGATAATTGTTTTTTGAAATTTTGCTTGAAGTTCAAGTAGCTCATCTTGCATTTCGCGACGAATCAAAGGGTCAAGAGCAGAGAAAGCTTCATCCATAAGCAAAATCTCTGGGTCATTAGCTAAGGCACGCGCAAGCCCAACCCGTTGTTGCATCCCACCAGATAATTGTTTAGGATACTGATCTTTAAAGTCTAACAAGTTTGCATTATCTAAGGCCTTCTCCGCGCGTTTGCGACGTTCTTCCTTTGGTACATTTTGAACTTCCAAACCATACTCGGTATTTTCTAAAATTGTTCGATGTGGAAATAGACCAAAATTTTGGAAAACCATACTCATTGTTTTACGGCGAACTTGAAGCAAATCTTCTTTATTCAATGTAGCAACATCTTGGTTGTCAATAAATATTTTTCCGCTCGTTGGTTCAATCAATCGATTAAGCAAACGCAACAAAGTTGATTTACCTGAACCAGATAGACCCATGATGACAAAAATCTCACCCTCATTGATTTCAAAATTTGTATCATAAACCCCTACAGTTGCACCGGTTTTTTTCAAAATTTCATTTTTAGGCTCACCTTTTTCAACCATTGTTAATGCGGTTTTAATCCGTTTGCCAAAAATTTTAGTTAAATGTTCAATTTTTATTTTTACTGGCAAAATAACTCTCCTTTACTCTAACACAGGGAAGCTTAAAACATTTTTAGAAGTATAAATTCTAAATAAATAGGTTAATTAATAATTAGAAGTTTTAAGTTACGCAAGTGATTTTCTCATTTAAAGTGACCACTCAATAATAACAATATGTAGTCACTATGTCAAATAACTAAACTTAAGCTTAAAAAAAAGGCATCATTTTGTAAACGATGTCTTAGTTGCCATAAAAGAAATTTTGGACAATTTGTCCTGTATCAGAAGCACCCACAAAATATAAGGTATCCCCTTGATTTAATGTTGCGTATGGTCCTGGCGAAACAATTAATTCTGCATTTTGTAAAATGGCAACAACTGTCGCCCCTGTATTTTGCCAAAGATTCATTTCTCCTAGGCTCAGTCCGAACTTTTCAGAGTCTTTTTCCAGTTCAAATTCAATAGGAGTTAAAGGGTTTATTTTTTGAAAATGCTCAGTTTGGTCAACCAATTTATCCAAGATGGATGAAAAATTAGCTAATTCTCTCCTCTGACTCTCCACACTCTGCATGATTTGTGTCCGTAAATCTTGCATTGTTTCCACTTCTTGATATTGAGCCAGATATTCCTGTGCCTTTTGCTTTGAAGCAATATTCACACCGCTCCCATGAACAGGGTCAACTATTCCCAAGTCACTTAGAACATTGATTGCTTTACGTGCCGTTTCGGGTGAGACAGCAAAAGTTGTTGCAAGAGTTGAACGAGCGTATATTTTTTGCCCAACTTTAAGTTCATTACGTACAATTCTTTCAGCAATTTGTAATGCAATCTGCTGATATCTTGGTTGTCTCGCTATGCGCATCTAATTCTCCTCATCACAAGTCATTAAAAATCTATTTTACCTGAACAAAATGAAATTCTTTCATATTATAGCGCTTTATCATTTATTTTTCAATCTATACCATTTAGTAAGTTTTCTCAAACCTCTAAACCAAATATATATTTCATAACCCTTTTTTAGCTGAAATTTTTAACAAAAAGAAGCTATAACAACAATTGTTATAACTTTTCCTTTTCTACTTAGATTTTTTTGTAGAGTAAATCCTTTGATCCCCTATTCCCTCTGTAATCGGAGAACGATAAGCAATATTCTTTTTGTTTGCATCGTTAATGAGAGCTTGCCAAGCTTTCCAGACATTTTCTTCAGAATAACGTCTAGCTAATTCATAAGACTGAGTAGACATTTTTTGTAGTTTATCTTCCTGAGTAAACAGTTCAACTAAGCGGTCAGCCATTTCTTGAATTCCCTCATAAGGAACAACAAAACCATTTTCTCCATCCACTATCAACTCATTTGGTCCATAGTTTACATCATAAGTAACCCCAACCATCCCATGGCTTATTGCCTCCATGAGAGATAAATTAAAACCTTCCATGATTGAAGCTAGGGCATAGACTTGGAACTCTTTTTGCAGCTCCCCAACATTATTAGCATACTCAAATTGATGCACTGCTTCTTCCATATGATATTCTTTTATCGCAGCATTAATGGCCTTTTGTGCTGAATCATCATCTCGATGATCAACATAACCATAAAAATCTAGTGTAATATCTGGAACAGTTTGTCTTGCAATCCCTATCGCCCTAATGATATGATCAATTCGTTTTTCAGGAGCAACACGTGCAGTAACTAAAACGCTATGCACTTTACGCTCCTTCATATCAATTCGCTTTTCTGAAAAAACTTCATTTGGAACAACTCCAACAGGAATAGTAAATAATTTGCTTTGAGGATTAAATCGTTTTGAAACATCAAGTGTTTGTTTTTCTGTTGCTGAAACAATCGCATCGTAACCATTTAAATTCATTAATCCAAATTCATAAAAGTTATTCATAACCGAGTGCATCGGCTCTTGAGCATCACCAGCATGTGAGTTATGCAAATGAAGAACCGTATAGGCAGGACGATCCAAGTTCAATAAAGCCCAATCCGCCAAATGTGTTCGATCCATGATAAAAATATTTGCTTTATCATCTTGCCAATACTCTTCGTTTAATAAATTAAGAAAATGGAGCGTTAACTCATCAATATTAGTGAAATTATAAATTGCCCCATCAGCACCATTCAGACGCCAACCACTTTTGGTATACTTGTGATTTCCATCATATTTATTAAAAGTTTCCAACACTGGCTTGCCGTTGATATCCATCCAAACTTCTGTGCCAATCTTGTTATCAGGTGTATACCATTGACTTAAACTCAAAAAACCTCGAAAATCATAAAAGTCAACTCGATAAAGATTTCCAAACCCATCGAAAAATTCTACAGCACTTACTCGTTCAAGAGGATCTTCGCCAAAATATCGAACACGAGCAATAAGTTGTTGTCCTTGAAAGACAAGATATCTAAATTGATTAGGTTCCTTATTATAAGTTAAAGAATCGACTCCAAAATCTAAATCTTCAACATGGAGGACTTTTTCCTCTACAAGTTCTGCTTTCTGAAAATAATCAAACATACATAAAGTTTCTGAATCGGAGATGCCTACTTCACCTAAAAAACGATGAATATTAGGATTCCATTCTCGAAAAACAAGTTTAAAAGCCTCATTATTTTTTCGAAATAATGCTGCACGTTTAAGCTGTGCATGCTCTATCCCAGAATTTTTTTGATTAAATGTTGAGTTAATAAAAAATAACATGATTCCCCATTCCTATATTTGATTATCTTATGAATAAATTATCAGCAATAATCTTCTCATTAAGCCACTGCCCCCAAACAGCTTCTTCGCTATACTCTTTTGCCATTTCGTAAGCAGAGCGAGAAAACTTGTCCCAATTTGCTTTTGATTGAATAATTTCTACAATAGAGTCAGCAGCAGTTTGAATCGCCCCATACGGAACGAGGTACCCATTTTCTCCATTCTCTATCTGTTCAGTCAGCCCATACTTAACCTTATATGCTACAACTGGCACCCCATGATTTAAAGCCTCTAAAACGCTCATCCCAAAGGCTTCTCCTTCCGAAGTGTTAAGTAAAAGTCCTGCATTATTTAAAGCAGTTTCTAGCGCTTCCTCTGATTGGTAACCTTTAAAGTTAACAACATTTTTTAAATTATTAGTTTCTACAAGTTTTTCTAAATCTTTTTGAATCTCTGAAGGAGATGAATAGCCATAAAAATCAAGGCTTGTTTCCGGTAATCTGCGATAAACATTCGCGAAAATTTCTACAACATCAGCTGGTTTTTTCTCTGATGATAAACGCCCAACATAAATAATCTTATTTTTATTTCGATAAGCTGATTTTTTAACTTTTTTAGCAAAAGTATCAGTTAAAGATATGACCTGCTTAAAATCATAAAATTTAGTAATTTCATCTTTTTGTTGCTTAGTAGCAACAATTAACCCATCAAAATTATCTTTATACACAGTAAATAAATCATTAAGATAATCTACTACTAATCTTGATGCTCCTGCTTGCTGATTATTTTTTGAATGAGAATTATGTAAAAATTGCCATTTTCCTACTGCACCTTCCACACCTGCAACGGCGGGAATGAGTGATGGTCGATCATTTATAAATACACTTGCTTCTTGGCTTGCTAACTCATTCATGAAAAAAGTAAAAAGTTCTTCTTCTCGATTAAATCGTCTATTCTTACCTTTATAATTTAATAATTTATACATTGTTGGATTTAGAACCCCTTGAATATTCATATGTATGATTTCCAATTTTGGAGTTCCATTGATATCAAAAAAGATTTGCGGCCCTTGAGTTCCGTCTGGATGAAAGTATTGTGTAGAAGAAAGAAAACCTCTACGATCCCAAATATCTTTAGCTACTACATGATTCATCGAATCATTATATTCCATTGAACCAACTAATCCAACTGTCGCTGGTGCAATCATTACTTTAGCAATCGTTTTTCCAGCATGCTTAATCAGTGATTCATTAGCATCAATTCCTTCAATATGATATTCTCTTTTATTTATCTTGTCTGTGTAACGCACATCAACATCTTTTTCAGGAACATTTATTACTTCTTGAAAATAATCATACATATTTAAGACATCATCATGAGTTAAACCTACCCTCTTTAAATCTCCAGAGAGTTGAGGATTGTAATTTCTTGTCAAAATTTTAGCTTCAACACGATGATTTTTGAACATTTTCAATCGTTTAATCGCTGAAAATTCTGTCCCAGAATTCAGGGTAAAAATATTCTCATTTACAAAATAATTCATTATCAATACCTTTCAGTTAGATATATTATTAAAATTGATATTAAGCAAGAGCTTTTAGCGCTTCATTTTTTTCTATGTTTTGGTGTTGCTTTTCTATTTTCTCTATTTCAAGAATATCTTCGATAAAACTTGGTTTCTCGCTGAGAATATCTGGTTGTTCTGGTGTTGGATAAGAAGAAATCAACTTTTCTACCTTATTCGGAGCTTCAATATTTTTTACGCTAGCTATTACAAGTGAAAATTCTAGTTCCTTTGGATTAAAATTAATTGGTACTTCTGGAAGAACAATTGCACTTCCTCCTTCATTAACAGATAAGAGATTTTGAACTCGTTTAAATTGATTAACTTTTTTCACGCTATTAATAAATGATGAACTTCCAGTAATCGTAGAAAGTAATTATTTTACATTATCATCTAATGCACTCTTAAAGTAGGTTTTTAAATCAAGATCATTTGGTAGGGAGCTTTCTATTACAATTTTTCTTGTCGGAATACCTGTCATTTTTTCCATTGAATCCAATCGTTTTCTTAAATTACTAATACTTTGATCGTAACTGGAACGAATTTTGGTAAAATGTGTAATTGTATCTTCTAGGTTTTCATCAATCAAAGCTTGAATATGCTCAAGATAAACTTTATGAATTGTCACTTTTAATTCATCAACACTTTGTAAATGTGTTAAGTCTGAAACCTCAGTCCCAAGACTATTCGCCAACACTTCAACATTGCGGTAAGAAGCACTATAAATATCCATGTAATTTGGAAGTGAATTAATTGCATTCACAATTTCTTGCAAACCAGTCTTAGAATCTGACATTTTAGCAATGTTCTCATTTAATTTAATTGATTCATCCAAATATTGACGATAATCTTTAACTAATAAGGCGAAAACCTGCTCTCTATTTTCATATTCTATCTGCCACTCCTTGAAGTTGGTTAATAGCCTATTTAAGTAGCTTTCAATGTTTGTTCCACGATAAGCTATATCACTATTTCCCAAATCAATAAGTCTTTTCCCTCCAAGTTGTATAAAAATTGAAACCTGTTTTTGATATTCCGCCAATGCTTTAACAAGATCCTTAGCTATTACCTCAGCTTGAGAATAAAACCCTTGAAATGTTTCTGTCCATTGCGATAGTTCGAACTTCCTTGTTAATTTTATTGATGATTCATTGACCTCAATTTCAGGAATATTAAATTCATCTATAAAATTAAAACCGGTTGCTTCATTAATTGGGAAAGTAAACATATCATTTTTAAAGATAAATTGATTCAAATTATGTAAAGCAGTTTCAAAGTCGTTATCTTTTTTTAGAACAATATTTCTTAAATCTAAACAATGATTAAATTCTTGACTCAATCGATTATATAATTCCTGATTGGAATTATATTTTTTCATTTCTTCTTGATATTGTATTTGAGCAACCTCTCTAGATTTATCTAAAATTTGATAATCATTATAAATAACTTTGTATTGTTGATTTAGCTTTTCGAGTTGGTTATTCATCTTTGTATACTCAGGTAATATTTTTTTATATAAACTATTATACTGAGGATATTCGTCATGCCAATTTTTTGACTGTTCCTTTAGTCGTAAATAAAGTTGCTCACCATTTTGGTAAGTATCCTCTAAAGCTGAGAAATTATCTTCTAATTCAAACTTTAGTCCATCTTTTATGCCTGTCAACTTCTTGAGTTCTTTTTCAGATTCTTTATAGTTTGCTAGAATAGATTCTTTATTTGCCGTTGCAATTCTGAGAAGACCTGCAACATCAGAATATGCTTTTTTAACAATTTCAAGATTTTCCTCACTTTGAGCAAGCTTTTCTTTGGCAGTATCATAAGATTCTTTAGTGGAGTTATACCGAGTTTCAAAAGCTATATAATCATCTTTTATATTTTTGAAGGACGTTTGCTCTTTTAGGAATTCTCGTTCGAGTTTATCGTATTCCTGAGAAATAACTTTAAATGCTTCTTGTGATTGTCCCCGTTGGTGGTTAAGAATCCCATATTTTGATTTTAAAACTTCTAAAACCATTGTAATTTTTTTCTGAGCAGCCAATGTTTGGCTTAAGGAATCATTATAAACTTTTGACTTATCTTTTTTCTCATCAACCAGCTTCTTCACCAGTTCATAGCTAGCACTAATTTGCTCAAAAACACTTTTTTGTAATTTGAACTTTTCTTCCAAAGGATAAAAATCTTTCGCTAAACTATCAACCCTACTTTTGGCAACATCCCTGTCACGGGTGATATAACCAATGACAGTCTTACTCGGATTTTTTAAACCATTCATTTCCTCAAGATTTTCTTTAAGCTCAGCATACTTAGCATATTCTGCATCATAGCTTTTTTTGGAAATATTATAAGCTATAGCTACTGCTTCATAGTTTTTTTTGTGTTCTTTATATTTTTCTTCCATTGCTGCCAAAGAAGGCTCAACAAAACTATAAATTTCTTTTGAGGTTTTTGCTTCTTCTTCTGTATTCTTTATTTTTTTATCAATAGATTGAAGGTTTTGCTCGAATTTCTGTTTATTAGCTTTAGTTTTTTCAAAATCTTTGACTAGCATCTCCCAATCATTTTTTATGGTATTTGCATGGTGATATTTCTTACGGGATTCTTCAAAAGTTT
Organism: Lactococcus sp. AK05; assembly: GCF_041026685.1. Classification (NCBI taxonomy): domain Bacteria; kingdom Bacillati; phylum Bacillota; class Bacilli; order Lactobacillales; family Streptococcaceae; genus Lactococcus; species Lactococcus sp. AK05. The sequence continues at coordinate 2,258 of NZ_JBFTEI010000012.1, read as the reverse complement.
CTTTCTTTTCCTGATAAATTTTTTTAAGTAACTCATAGACAGAGACAATCCCGTTCAAACGACTTTGTGTTGCTTTAAATACTTCTCTCTCTATCACCAATTTACCCTTTAACTCAACAAAAATATCGTTTTTTTCAGACTTTTTATCAATTAACTCTTGTACCTCATCGTTAATTTTTTTCAGAGCTATAGAGTGTTCTTCAAACTTTCTTTGAACCACTTCTCTATCTTGAATAATATTTTCATATTCTTCAGTGATTTCTTGATATTCCTTAAGGCTTTGTTCATACTTTTGTTTTATTCCTTCGTATTTGACCATTTCAGAAGTATATTTTTCTTTTTTATTAGTCATCTTTTGAGAAAGTTGATTAAAATCTTCCAAATTACGATTTAATATTAGATAACCTTTTTTATATTCAGCTAAATCATTAAAGTATCTTTCTGAATGTTGTAGATATTTTTCAAGTAGTTGTTTGTGTGTTCTCAATTCTGAAGAATAGTTACTCCTTCCCACCATATTACTCACTTCCTTTTGCCGTATTGCCACTCCTAATTCTTTACTAGCTTTCAATTCAATTTGACTGTCAGGAATCTCCCTTGACGACGATTTTTGCTCTTTCGAATTTTTCAAGAACAAACTATTCAAAATATTAAGTTGTCTGCCTTGTTTCTTCATTAACGAACCCAACCTCTCTAATAAATAAAGTTTAAAAAATAATAATAATAAATAATAACATTAGGCAGATAGATATTTTTATCTATCCGCCTAAAATTGGAAAGGATTCGTTTCAAAAGATTAACTTAACTTTTAAAAATCCTTTATGTTACCAGGGAAGAGTTTGAGCTATCCACTCCTTAAAACCATCAGTATTAATTCCATACCACTGATTATTAATATCGGCGCTTTTCTCATTAACCTGTTTTTGAAGTTCTGGAGTCCAGCCAGAGAAAATATCAGAAACATTTTCGATCAGTATACGCTGTTCCTTTAACCATTTTTCCTCATCTATTGGCGAAAATTTTTGGGATTTCAAATACATATCTGTTAAATAGTTTTCAAAATCAGATTGTAACCTTTCAGGCTTCCATTTACGAATCATTTCAAACCAATGCCTGTTTTCTCTTGCCCAAATATGAGCTTGATAATTAAACATATTTTCAGAATTTCTTGTAATGGATTTAGGATTACATAACCACATGTAAACGACTTCTTCAAGGTAACATTTATCAGTTGATAGTATACAAGCCAAACCAACAAAATAAGTATCTTCATAAATTGGTAAATCAACCAAAAATCTTAAATTTATCATTTCTAAGTAAGTACGTTTATACCACTTTCCGTAAACAGCTTTAACATCCTTATTATTGTGAACGATGTAGGTGTAGGGATTTCCAGCAACTTGTTCCCAATAACCTGCCAATATCATTTGATGGCCTTGATTAGCCGCATTATAAAACGGCCATAATGCACCCACATAATAGAGAACATCATCAGCATCAATAAACATAACGTATTCACTCTTAGAATGATCTATACCGTACTGCCTAGCTATACCCGGCCCACTACTTGGTATTTCATGATAATTAATTTCAAGTTTGTCTGCTAAAACATCAAACTTTTTTAAATTAATGGGTTCTCCCCCATCATTAACAAGATGGACATCCAGTTGTGAAAGATCAATTCCAATCTGATTATAAATAGATGCTAACGGAAGCATTAGTTCCGATTCCGTCTGCCCCTTGAAAGGAATGATAATACTTACTTTTTTCATATTTTTTAGTTTCTTCCCTTTATGATTTTCAATGGCATAATCTTTTAAATTTTTAATTTGCGTTCATAAACTATCTGCTATAATCATAAGCAAATTAATTTTCTTTACGACGTTTTACCTCAGTAAGAGTGAGTACACCAAGTAAGGTACCAAATCCTAAAACTAACGCTTCTGCACTACTTAAAGAATCATCGCAAGTTTTTGGTAATGTAGTATTACTTGTGCCGATTCCAACAGGAGTTCCAAGAGGAGTCAATGTTGAATTTTGAGTCTTATTAGAAGTATTTAATTTAGTATTTTTACCGATAATGGTGCCATCTGGATTAATTATTTCACCGTTTGGAAGATGAATTGTGCCATCTGGGTCAATAACAGTACCTTCAGGAAGATCAATAGTTCCTCCAGGCGTTTGAACTGTACCACCGCCAGGGAGCGTAATGCTTCCATCTGGGTTTAAAATAGTTGGACCATTTGGTTTAACCTTAC
>NZ_JBFTEI010000011.1:0-26002 GCF_041026685.1 Lactococcus sp. AK05 | reverse complement strand
GGTAATAATCATATAGATTTACGTTGATACGGAGTCTTTTGTAATTTGTAGCCATTAAGGCGGTGCGTTTGTTTCCATTGTCAATTGGCTGCAATTTGGATAGTTTAGCAAATAGCTCCCAACCAGAACGTGAACAATTATCATGAGTCTCAGATAAGAGTTGTTCGAAATCTTCATCAGAAACCGATGGTACTTGAATATACTCGCCAGTGATAACAGGAAAATTCGACCTAAATTGTCCGGGATTGACTGGTTGACCATAACTAAGTGAATTCATATGGGCATAGATTGTTTTAAAGGTGTTGATATCTAAAACTGTTTGTCTTGATGCATATTGAATTGCTTGTATCAAATCATTAAAGACAAATTGGTCATCATATTTCTCGAATACCCTAGAATCTATATCTAAATCCATGTTTGAATAAGTTTGTTTTAAACTTGTTCCATAATTCTCATACTGAGCTAATCCAAAAATAAGTAATGCTACTTCTTTTCAGTAAACATGTTACTTTTCCTAAACAATCCTTTCAATTTCAGTTAATATGATGTTTCAATTTTCCCACTGGTATAAATAACATCGACCATTCTGTCGCAATGCGGACAAATGATTCGCTGTTACTTTATTCAAAAAAGTCATTGATGACATAAGAGATAAGTTTGATTTTGCATCGATCAAGCGGGCAAGTTCTTTGACCAAAGGTTCGACCACAATTGCATGTAACAAGATGATTGGTGGCCATACTGCTGAAAAACGCCTCAATGAACTTGGTATCTGCCATTCTTACAGTCTAAAGGGCTATCCTTATGACAATTCAGCCATTGAATCCTTTCACGCTTCACTCAAAAAGAAGGAGGTCTATCAGACCACTTATCCAGATTTTGAGGCAGCCAAGTGGGCACTTTTTAGCTACATTGAAGGCTAGTACAATCAAAATCGCATCCATAGCTCAATTGGTTACCAACCCCAAACTAGTTTGAAAAATCAGCTTAAAAAATAAAAAAACAGTTTCTACAATAATCTGTCTAAATACTTGACTCAAATCCAATATCAGCAAAATATTTATTAAAAAATGTTAAAATAAAAGTTGTTGATTAAGTATAATATTTGGAGGAAAGTTTGAATACAAAAGAACAAAATGAGCGACTTAGCTTATTGTACTATTTACATTATCAGCCGATTGTCCAACGTGGCACGTTACCAAATGAACGGTACAGAGAGTTTGAAGTCTTGTTACGTAAGCATTCCACAAAAAAATTCCCCTATTTTGATTTCCAAAATTTCACTTCAAATGAAGAAGAAAATGAAGCTTTTCTAAATTGGTTTTCTTATAAATTGTTGGAAAAAATAAAAGCAAACTCAGAAGTTACTTTTTCAATAAATATAGATCCCATACAATGGAATTATAAGGCAACATACGATTTCGTAGAATCTTTACAACCCTATTCAAGTCAAATCATTATTGAATTAACCGAGCATAAATCTAAACACGATTATAATATTAAAAAAGTCATTCTATTTTTGAAATCAAAAGATTTTTGCGTTGCTTTGGACGATATTACGCAGGGTGTAAATTGTTTAAATCTATTCGTATTAAATGCAAGGCAGATTGATAGAATAAAATTTTCTTTAAACTCTTTTGATAATAAATCAAAAAATTACGTAAAAAAAATTATTAGTATTGCGCATCAATATAATACAAAAATAGTAATAGAACAAGTTGAAGACAAGGAAATAGAAGAATACCTGTTCGGCTATCAGGCGGATTTTTTACAAGGATATTTATATTCTTCTGAGAAAAGTCCTCTTGCAAGAAAGGACTAATATTTTATAATTTGAGAAGTTCTAAACATCCATGACTTTAAAAAAATACTACTTAATCTGCAAAATTGGGACGGTGCTCCATTTGCGGATTTTTTTTGGGGGAGACTAGCAGCGACTTTCCCATATCGTTCAGAAGATATTAGAAGGGCGAGTCAATAAGATTTAAAAGATACTCTTAATCCTGATAGAGACTTAAATGCCAGTCAAATTTTTCTTTCATTTTTTTCATTTTAATGTCCTTAAAGAAGTAATTCGATTAGCTTCTTAGCACTCGTAATCGTACCTAACCGACCGGCAATCGGGACTAGCTTACGGAAAATAAGCCTCCCTGGCAGGCGGAAACAAATCCGAAGTACGGTACATTAATGTTTATTTTAACTACACGGCACTAAAAGCACCAAGCATTTTGACCAGACGGGAAATCCATTGGACCGTACAATTCTGACCGTCTTATCTTATTCAATAAGAATATCCACAAATTTAGTAAAGGTTTTGTAAAGAGATGTGTTGACCTTAAGCATTCTACTTGCTTACGATTGAAGGCAAAAAGCCTATGCATTTTTTAAGAATGTTTTTTTTGCTTTGGATTATTTGCTACTTCTTTATTATTGCTTTTCATTTGATACATCTTACTATCTGCTTCTTTATAAAAATGATCAAACCCCTCAGTAATCGGATGACTAATTTTTACAGTCCCGTATGAAATTTTATTTGGGAAAAATTCTGACTCTAACATTTCTATTTTTTTCAAAAATACATCATTTCCAGTATCAGTATAGTCGGTTATTAAGCAAAACTCATCTCCACCCATTCTGCAAATTATTCCAGTTTCTGAAAAGTATTTAGTCAAAAGTGAGGAAAAATTAATAATGAGTTTATCTCCACTAATGTGTCCTAATTGATCATTGACTTGCTTAAAGTCATCAAGATCAAGGAGTAAAAATGCAAATTCTTTTTCTTTTTCACTTTTCTTCACTTCTTCTTCAAAATACTCGGTAAGTTTTCTTCGGTTATACAATCCTGTTAAAGGATCGGTATATATTAATTTATATGACTTTTGTTGCTGAATTATGTCATCTGAAATGTCAATTGTGTGAATAAGCAGTGCGTACGGCTTTTGCTTCTTATCATACAATGGCGTGTAGAAGTTTAGGGTATGAAATTCTAATTCGCCTTCCTTAAAATGATCAACTTGACTAGTAAGACCATGATAAATTGCATTTAAAAAATTTTTTCTAGTTTCTAAATAATTCTCATGAGATAGAATTGTAGAGATGTTTTGACCGACTTTAGGCGTGGCATTGAAATAGTGCTGCATAAATTTTATACCAGACTTACTAAGAGCTAAATAATTCATCTGAAGATCAACAATATAGATATTTATTTGATCAACATCGTTCATTATTGAGGAAATAATATTAATTTTATTCTTATCAATTTTTATTTTATACTGAGAGACTCCCCACAGGTAAATAAAAATCAAATTTAAAATTGTTAAATAAATTACAATTTTAGTACCATCATAAATATAAAATAATAATAATATCATTTCAATTAAAGATAAAAAAAATAAATCAATGGTACTTTTCTATCAATCATTTTTAAAAAGTTCTTCATCAGGTTACATCTTTCGTCTTGTACGATTGTTAGTATCGAAACGGTAATTTTTCAATAAAAAAGCGTATAGAGTATATATAGTTTAAAATAATTTTATCATATTATTAAAATAAAAGGTAGAGGGTTATAAAAATATTGAAAATTTTTAATTCACTATCATTATTTAATTTTAAAGTAATGATAAATGTATTTGTTTTTTCCGAAGAAAATATCTGTAAGAATATTTGAGTAATTAGAATTATGTATCAGCTTTAGTACTTCTATTCTTCTGAATTAAAGTATCATTTCACATTTTCACTTTTAGAGGTTATTTCTTGTATGCACATCCTATGAGGGCAGGGGCTATCCCGCAGTTTAATAACTACGGCAGTCAAATAATACTTAAGCCAGTGAATAATTCGCTGGAGGCCCAATAAATTTCTTCCTATAAACTCACTCAGTAAAACTACAGATATGAGAAAGTATTATGTTATAATAACGGGGAAAGTAATTATGACTGTTAATTTGAAATATAAAAAAATTATTTCATGCATTATTCAATAAATAGTAAGGATGGAAATAAAGTGAAAACAATTGCGATAATTATCCCCGCATACGAACCTAATGAAAACCTAATAACTCTGGTGAAAATGATCTTGGAAAGTAGTCAAACCAACGATTGCCCTCTTATCATTGTCAATGACGGAAGCGGACCAAGTTACAAAAAAATCTTTGATAATCTTTCTAAAGATAACAACGTTACCATAATCAATCATCAACAAAATTTAGGAAAGGGAAGAGCGTTAAAGACCGCTTTTAATTTTTTGCAAAATCACTATCCTGATGTTGAAGCCGCAGTCACTATTGACTCGGATGGTCAACACACAGTATCTGATATGTGGAAATGTATAGTTGAATTCCAACAAAAAGGAAATGAAAATCCGATTATCTTAGGTTCTAGAATGTTTTCTGGGAAAATTCCATTCAGAAGTAAATTTGGCAATATTTTCACAAGGAATTTCCTTTCTGCCGCTTCAGGGCTAAGCATTAGTGATACACAAACAGGACTTCGAGTCATTCCTTCCATTTACTTTAGTGAGTTAGAGAATCTAGAGGGCGAACGTTTTGAATATGAAATGAATATGTTAATTTATGCTAAAGAAAATGGGATAAAAATTTATGAAGTCCCAATTGAAACAATATACCTAGAAAAAAATGAAAGTTCTCATTTTGATCCAATCAAAGATTCATTGAGAATATATCATGTTTTTCTGAAATTCATCATCTCTTCTCTTACCTCTTTTTTTATAGACATCGTCATATTTACTGTATTAATGTTCATTTTGAAAGATCAAAATTTTAACTCAATATTTTTGTCATCAATAGTTGCTCGCGTTATATCAGCTTTCTATAACTATACTATGAACCAAAAAATAGTATTTAAAAAAACAAAAAAACGTAATATCATTAAATATTTTATCCTTGTTGTTCTTCAAGTCTTCATTTCTAGTTTGCTAATAACTTTTGGAACCAATATACTTCCTTTAGTAAATCTCACTATTCTTAAAATAATAACTGATTTATTTTTATTTTTTTTCAGTTACTATATCCAAAAGCATATTGTTTTTAAGGAGTAAATGAATGATAAAAAATAAACTTTTAACGAAAATAATCATTCTTATTTCTTTTTTGAGTACATTAACATACTTAACTTGGCGTATTTTTTTCACAATTCCTTTTCATGATAGCCCATTTGCTTGGATTTTTGGTATTATATTATGGATTAGTGAGGTTGGATCATCATTTACGGCCTTTGTCTTGATTTTTAACAAAAATAAAGAATTTCATCTGAAAAAGCCAAATCCCTCAGAGCTACAATACCCTGACATTGACATATTTATTGCCACTCACAATGAAGATGAAAATATTGTATATAAAACAGTTAATGCTTGTGTAAATCTAATTTATCCAGATCCAAGTAAAATTCATATCTTCATTTGTGATGATACAAATAGAGCAAACATGAAAAAATTAGCTCATGATTTTAAAATTGGTTATATCGGTATGGATAATAATAAACAAGCTAAATCAGGTAATTTAAATAATGCCTTGTCAAAAACGTCTTCTCCATATATAGCTACTTTTGATGCTGATATGATCCCTTTTAAAAATTTTTTAATGGAAACAGTTCCCTACTTTTTAAAAGATGGTGTATCAAAAGATGGACGTAAAATTGGTCTTATTCAAACACCTCAAAGTTTCTATAATGCAGATATTTTTCAATTTCATTTATTTTCAGAAGAAAACCTCCCCAATGAGCAAGACTTTTTTTCAAAAAGTGTTAATGTATTAAATAATATTAGGGGTGCAGCTGTCTATACAGGCTCAAATACATTGTTAAGTCGACAAGCCATTGAAGATGCAGGTCGCTTCCCAACAGAAACTATTACAGAAGATTTTGAACTAGGCGTTAGAATGAATATAGCAGGCTATAGTAATTATTCAACCGAAGAACCTATGGCTAGTGGCTTAACTCCTACCTCTTTAAGAAGCGTCATCAAACAACGAATTCGATGGGGCAGGGGAGTTATTCGGAGTAGTTACAATACAAATATATTTTTTAATAAAAATTTGACTTTAGGACAAAGAATTGTTTACATTAATGGCTTTTTATATTGGAGTTCTTTTTTTAGGAGATTGTTATATATCGTTGCTCCAATTTTATTTACGGTCTTTCATATAAGAATAGTGATTGCTAATGTCTGGTTACTTCTATTTTTTTGGCTTCCATCTTATGTATTAACTCGATCTGCAATGTCAGATGTTACTGACAATTATCGTAGTCAAACATGGGGGGAAATTGTCGAAACTATTTTTTCTCCCTACCTAGTTTTCCCACTGCTCCTTGAACTTTTGGGAATCAAAGAAAAAAGTTTTAAAGTGACTTCAAAACAACAAGAAGATATTTCTTGGGATTATCAATTAGCTCTTCCATATATCATCTTATGGGTGCTATCAGTTTATGGTTTAATTACATTTAATATGAATAAATTTGGATTGGCCCTATTTTACGGATCAGTCATTAGTTTTTGGCTTATTCACCATATTATTAACCTAACCTTCGCAATATTTGTTACTATAGGTCGACCAATTTATCGAAGTGATGAACGTTTTTTGGTTAATGACAATGCCAGGGTAAAACTATTAGATACTTGGTACCCCATTACTCTTCATGATGTTTCAGAAAATGGGCTATCATTTATTTCTAGTCCCCCTTTGTATATAAAAGACAAGTGCACAATTGAAATAAAGAATATTGATGAGACTTTTTTGATAGATTGTCGTGTTATAAGAGTTTTTCAAAAAGATGATCAATGGCTTTATGGGATGAGAATTACCCAACCATCAGAAGAAATTAAAAGAAAATATTTACAATTTGTCTTTAGTGGTCCTAATGGGTATTTGACTGACCATAGGAATGCATGGATAACAGTGATGGATGATTTAACAGAAAATATTGTTAGACGTTTGGAACTAAGAAAAAATATGTTATTGAAAAATACTAAAGAGGTGTTACTTCTTAATCCGAGAATTAACGTAAATTATCCCATTGAAATTTTAAAAGAAAAGGGAATGATTACAAAATTTAGTAATGAACAATTGACATGTCGTTTTAAATTTAATGTTCCCTCGAGGGGAGATGTTTTACTTATTCTATTTGATCAACCTCTTGTTCTTTCCGAATTTAAGAAGAATACTTTAAAAAATGAAGTTACTTATAAGATTGTAAACTTTAACAATATTAATTCAAATGAAATGCAACAACTATATTTAAAATTGTGGGGAGACAAAATTGCTATTAATTAAGTTGATCTTTTTCTTAATCTCTTTATATGGATATGTCCTTTTGTCAAGGTACTTATTTAAGCTAAATATACGAACTAGCTACATAGAAGTAATCTGTGTTCAAATTATTCTTCTATATTTATCCGCTTTTCTTCACATTTTACCTATAATGGTTATGTTTTTATTCATTGGGGGGCTGCTCTCATTTGTTATATTTATACTTCTTACCCGGCAAAACTATGAATGGTTAAGAATGACTTCATTCGATTTAATTGGAATCGGGATGTCATTATACTTCATCTTGTTTGCCACTTGTTTGTGGAAAGCAAAGCTTATCCATTATGATAATTTTACTCATTGGGCAACCATCGTTAAATTTCTTTTTCTTTATAATCATTTACCTGGTATTTCGGATAAACTTATTTCTTATAACACTTATCCCATCGGATCATCTATTTATCTTTACTATGCTAGTAAAATAGGTGGGTATCATGATGGTATGCTTCTCGTGGGGCAGTTTATTATCATTGCAGCTTGTCTATATAGCTTATTTGCAACTTTAAGAGACGACCGTCGATTACTGACTTCTTCCCTACTTTTTGCTAGCTTTGGTTTGTTTAATCTTTTTAATGTAGCAATTCGAACAAATAATCTCCTCGTAGATTTTTTGTTGCCATTATTGGCTTTAGCTGGAGTTGCGGGAATATTCGCTTATCGAGGCCATTTATTGCGTCAGTCATTTTATGTTTCATTGATTTTATCTGTCCTTATGCTCGTGAAAACCAGCGCGACAATTTTTGTTTTGGCAGTTTTGGTAATATATTTTTATGTGGTCTTTCGTGACAAGTTTCATAAGAAAAAGTTCATTCAAAGATTATTAATAATATTATTAACCGGTGTAACACCCTTTTTAATGTACCAAACTTGGGTAATCCATGTAAAAAGTACCTTTAAAGGGCTAGAAAATACAAAGCATGAAGTAAAATCTACTACATTGTCTGAAATACTTGACGGAAATCTTTCTAAAGAGATGTTAAAAATTTGTCATAATTTCTTTCAGTGGATTTGTTCTTGGAGTAGTTTCTCAAGTTTATCCTTTGCTTTAATTTTCTTATGTTTTCTCATCTTTATTTTATTATTTGGGATTAAATTTAAAAAATGGAAATTTAATTTTTTTGTGTTCTTTTTGTCGGTGTTTTATACAATCGTTTATTATATTGGTCTTCTATTAATGTATTTACTAGCAATGCCAACAGATGAAGCTGTCCGATTAGCGGGTTTTGAGCGATATGCTTCTAGTATTTTAATTTTTATTTCGGGCATATTAACGATTTTTATAGTTAGAGAACTTGATAAAAATTTTTATGAACAAAATCTTAATAAAAGAGGGTATACATCATTTAAAAATTTTCGTAACAAAAGAATCTATCAACTAGTAAGTTATACCTGTTTGCTTTATTTTGCGGGAAGTTCTTTGTCTGAAGTTAACGGGATGAATTTTCAATTAAAACAAAATCAGCCTCTTCTTTCGCAGAAAATAGTCAATTTAATAAAAAATAAGAAAACTACCAAAGGGAAAATCTTAGTTGTGAGTGCTGACAAAGCAGATGTTGAAAGCTATTATTTATCTTATTTGTCTAAATACGAACTTTGGAATAATAATGTTGATGTTCGATATGATTTTATCATGTCTGGTGATGATTTTAAAAAAACCATCCGTAACTACGATGATATATTACTGTTAGATGATCACTATACATTTGTAAAAATGAGCTCTATAGTCCTTCATAAAGATCTAAAACCAGGTTTCTATAGCTCAAAATATTTATTAGATCAGAATGGACAAAGTTTAGCTAAATGAAAAATTTATTTGTGGGTAGATCCATCTAAATTTTGAATTAAACATTTTCTATTAAAGTGAGGTAAAATAAAGGTAATTAGTAACGATTGTTACATCAATTGGTTCTGTTGCAAAGTTTTCCGATGAGTCTATTTTAGTGTAAAATGGGATAGAAAGACAGCGAGGACATATGGATGAATCATTTTAAAGGCAAACAATTTCAGAAAGATGTGATTATTGTCGCTGTAGGTTACTATCTTCGATATAATCTAAGTGGTTCTGTTGCGAAATCTCCTACAATTTTTTTATCAATACATCATCCAATTTTGGATGATGTGTAAGTGCGCATTAAAGTCTTTTCATTCCTTTTATGGTGAACTATAAAATCAGTTTATTCGTCATTGTCTAAAGTTTGTTTTTAAGACAATGCGCACTTACACCCCACTCTAAAAACGAGTGGGGTAATTGCTAAAAAACGTGTATCAGAAGTTGCTCATGGCAACAACAAAAAGATCAAATTAACCGAAGTCAATTTGATCTAATAGCGTTTCACGACTGGCTTGGTCAAGTCCGAGATACGTTAAAGTCATTGCCTCACTAGAATGGTTCAATAAATGCATGACTAAGCCAATGTTATAATTGGATTGCGTATAGACCCTATAAGCGCCTGTTTTACGCATGGTATGCGTTCCTAAATAGTTGATCCCTAAAAGTTCACCAACGCGTGCCATGACCTTATAAAATTGCTTCTCGGTGATATGACGTTCAGGTCGAGCAGTTGAGGGAAACAACCAGTCAGAAATGATGTTTTGTTGAAGAAGCCAATCATGATACATTAACAAGTCTTGTTGGACAGGTTTTAGATATAAGGTGTTGGCTTTACCTGTTTTTTGATCATGAATAAAAGCGGTTTGTTTGACGGATCCATCAGGATTAAAGACATCTGATTTTTTTAGTTTCATGACATCACTTACTCGTAGGAGAGTGGCTTTCCCCACTTGAAAGATGGTGTAATTCCGACGACCCGCCCGAAAACTATCAAGCAAGGTTTCTTGAACCATTTTTAAGATATTAGAATCTTTGATGGGAAGAACAATTTGTTGAGCCATATATCATATATTCCTTTCTATAAATAATTTATTTAATTATTTATTTTCTTGTCGGGCTGTCATTTTGTCGGTACCGCTTGTATCAAGGGTTTGATCCGGTTTATTTTTTCGAAAACAACTTTTTAGTTGTTCCCAATTAACTATCAGAAAACAGATCGGCGTAAAAATGAACAGAATTGCTAATAAGAACATTCCTATTCCGCCCAATATCCCAGTGAACGAAATATGCGTAAAATTATAAGCGATACTTTCCCGGATAAAAGTTAGAATGTTTAAATCATCTGAAAAAAACATTTCTTTTACGAGCCCAACAATAAAGATATCTAACAAAAGAATGCCAACTAACTTTAACCAATTTACTTTCATCTTACCCCTCCATTTCACAGTCTATTATATCATCTAAACGTAAAAACAACCCCTATAATCTTCATCCTAGATCATAAGGGTTGTTTTTATTGGATTTTTTAGGGGTTATTATATAATTTTAGACCCTTAATTATTCTTATGAATAGGAATCCAAATTTCTGTTATATGATTTTCTGACATTGGGTTAAGATCAAGTGGGTAAGATTCAAAATCCGGAGCCTTTTTTTGAGTGTAAGTGGTACTTGGAAAGAAAGATTCATAAATATCTTGATACGTTTGATGAATAGCTTCAGGGACTTTACCGACAGCTTTAAATACTGCCCAGTCAGAAGCAGGAAGTGTAATTGTTTCTAGCTTATCAGCAGTTGTTTTTTCATCAGTGTAGACCCCAATAAAATAATCATACGCCTCACCTTCTCGAGGTAAACAAATACCTAAAATAGTATTAGGTGAGTGCTCTGATTTTTCATTAATTACTTGATTAAATAAATCAGATTCATTAAATCTATCCCAAAACTTAGGAATGCTAGCTTGTCCGACTGTGATATTAGGATAACTTTCTTTAATACCCGTGATCATCATTTCTGGTTTGTTTGTAATTAAATAATTCATTTGAATGCCTCCTTTTATTTGGACACGAATAGACAACTTAGGGAAAATAGTTAACTCATGTTGTTCTTTACGTGCCTTAGAAGGAGAGATATTGAAAAGTTGTTGAAAGCTTCTGCTATAACTTTCTGATGAACTGTAACCATATTTAAAAGCAATATCGATTATTTTTTCATCGGTTTCTCTTAAATCATATAGTGATTTAGAAAGACGTCTTTTTCTGATATAATCACCTAAAGTTAAACCAGAAAGAACAGAAAAAATCTTTTGAAAATTATACTCAGAAACTCTAGCAAGTTGCTCTATTTTTTTCATATCGATGTTATCTTCTAAGTGTTCCTCAATGTAATTAATAATAGCAGAAAATTCATTCATCTATTTCTCCCTCTCTTCTTCTTGATACTATCATAATCAATTTTTTTTAAACAAACTGGATAAATTTTGGCAAAAATTGTTAGATATTCCCCATGGGGCTAGTTGATTTTAGAACCGATATTTTCAATTTTTTTAAAACCGAATCTGATAACCTTATTGAAAGGAACCAAGCCAACGCCTGTCCTCCAAAAGACATTTAATTCATTCTCTGATAGGATCGCCTTAAGTATTTATCCAATTTTTCTCCTCGTTCTCTTTCAAATGATAATATGCTTAACTCTATTATAACAAAAGCATAAGAAGGATGTTGAAGGACTAAGAATTTCCCTTAAATATCCCAATTTATCAGTTTTGGTGTTTATTTCGATTGTTTTTCACTCTAAAAAAAGATATAATATCAGTAAAACTGATATTTTTGATTTAGGAGGGACTATGGAACGATTAAAATTAAATCAATACTTTGACTATTCCCTTGAGCCACGCCGTGCCATCCTCTTTCAAGATGTCAAGTCTAATTATGCTTCAATTGAATGCGTTCAGCGAAATTTAAATCCTCTGACAACTTCTCTTTGTGTCATGAGTCGAGCAGATCATTCTAAAGGGTTAACGCTTGCCTCTAGTCCAACCTTTAAAAAGGTTTTTGGTATGAAAAATGTCAGTCGTGCCAGCGATTTACCTTTTCTTATAGAAACACGAAAGTTCAATTATCCGCAATGGTATCGAACACATACCGACATTCATGGACAGCGAACTGAACCAACTTTGCAATATGTCGCTTTTATTGAATCTTGGGCGAAACGCACGTGGATTGTTCCTCCACAAATGCAGCTCTATGTGGACTATAAAATTGAAGTGACAGATATCCTGACCAATTATACGTCAATTGATGAGATTCACTCCTACTCGATTGATGAATCTTTTTTGGATATCACAGAATCATTGAACTTCTTCTACCCTGAGATTAAAAATCGTTATGAACAGATGAATCGAATTGCTTTAGACTTGCAACGTGAGATTCGAGATAAACTAGGACTATATGTGACTGTTGGGATGGGAGACAACCCCTTGCTTGCCAAACTTGCAATGGATAACTATGCCAAGCACAATGATAATATGAGAGCCCTAATCCGTTATGAAGATGTCCCTAATAAACTATGGACAATTCCTAAGATGACAGATTTCTGGGGAATTGGAAAGCGAACTGAGAAACGATTAAACAAACTTGGAATCACTTCTATCAAAGAGCTTGCGAATGCTGACCCACTTCTCCTTAAACAAAATTTGGGAACAATTGGACTTCAACATTTTTTCCACGCAAACGGAATTGATGAAAGCAACGTAAGAGAAAAATATACTCCAAAATCTACTAGCTTCAGCAATTCTCAAATTCTGCCACGTGACTATCATAAGCAAAGAGAAATTGAACTTGTGATTAAAGAAATGGCTGAGAACTTAGCGATAAGATTGAGAAAGGGCGGAAAACTAGCAAGCAATCTTTCACTTTATGCAGGTGCTGCTTCTACTTCTGAATACTCTTCTGTTAAGGTTTCTCGCAATATTGAAGCAACGCAAAACACAAAAGAATTGCAAGACCTCGCAATCTCCTTATTTCGTGAAAAGTACCAAGGGGGAGCGATAAGACAAATAGGGATAAGCGGAAATCAACTCTCTGATAGTTCTGTTAAACAACTCTCTTTATTTGAAAGTGTTGAAGAAAATCAAACTAATAAAAAACAGGAATTACTCCAAAAAGTTATTGATGAGATTAGAGAAACATTCGATTTTCTATCGATACAAAAAGCAAGTAGTTTATCCGAGGGGTCACGTGTCATATATCGGAACAAACTCATTGGAGGTCATGCAGCAAGTCAAGAGAGGGAGGAAAAAGATGTCAGTTGACCGTTCATATAGCCCCTATGAAGTCATCCGTGCTTATCACGATAGAGGGATGATGAAATGGGGCGCATTTGCGACTGGAGAACTCACGGAGGCTCAAAATACTTTTGAAAAAGAAAAAAAAGAGGATAAGGTAATTCAAACATTACCACATCATCTAGTGCTTCATCTTCTTAATCAGTCTTTTTCAAATCAAGTCCAAATCAAAGTTAAATATCAATCAAAAGATAAATTAACTGAAATTTATGGTTTTGTATCAGAATTTATCAATAATCAAGTGAGAATAAAATCAACAGATAAAATCTACCTTATATCCATTGAACAGATTATAAATATTTCTTAAATATAAAATAAAAAGTAAAATCTGATCTATGACAAGACTAGTTGCAAAATTGCTAGTCTTTTTTGCCTGTGTTCCATAAAGCAGTATTACTTTATCAAGATAAAAGTATTCGTAAAGTAATACCTTTTTCTTAACATCATCCTTGATTATAAATGCTATTACTCTTCGTTTACTACCTACTTAAATTAATAAACTATTCTTCTAACTCTTTTAAACTATCATCTATTTAAACCTCTTTCATAATTCAAAGAATAATCTATGGGGTACTATCATGTTCTTACCAATTAAATACCAAAGGGACACCTTAGCAAGAGAAAAGTATTACTTTAGTAATACTTTTTATAGTTCACTTTTTTCAATTAGCATGTCAATAATTACTGACCTTGATTTAGCATTAAATTTTTTTACTAATTCATCTAGTTTTTCTGAATTACTTTTTTTTATTGAAAAACTAGTTTTGATTTTTTTCTCCCAACCCAAATTTGTGTTATTATCTTCCGAAATATTTTTTACTACTTGATAATCATTATTATCAAAGGTCATATCTTCAAACTTGTTTGCCATTTTACTCTATCCCCTTTGTTTCTATTTGGTTGAATACTTTTTTTAATGATGCAATGAATTTATTTTGTGTATGAGTTTGCCCTGTCTCTTCTAAATAATCAAATATTCCCTTTTTAAGAAGCATACTTGTATTAATAGCTTCTTTTTCAGGTACAATTCCAATTACATCATTTATATTTTTTAACGCTTCTAAAAATTCTTTAGATGAATTAGTATTGTGTTTAACTCTATTTCCTAAAAAATAGATTTTTGCGCTAACATATGATTTACCACTGACAGGATCAACAACTTCATTTTTTAAAGTTGAAACGCTTTGTAATACTTTGGTATGACTTTCGTATCCAAAACGACTTGGTTCCATTGGTGATATTACCTTATCCGCAACTGCCACACCATTTTTGGTTAATAAATTCCATGCAGGCGGTAAGTCTAAAATAATATAATCATATTTTTGATTTAGTTCTTTTGAATTTTTTACAAACCACATAAATAACAATAATTCTTTATTAGGTTTAGTTGCTAAGTTATCTGCGATTTCTTCTAAATTACTAGTTGAAGGAATTACATCAATATTTTTTTCAACCGTAGTAGCAATGATTCCAATTTGGGGATTGCTGAGAATTTCTGAAATATTGTGTTTATCTTTAAAATTAAAATCTTTTGTCTCAAATGTACCAGTCAAACTTTTTTGTGAATCCAAATCAATTAATAATGTACTTTTATTATTTTCTTGCAAATATTTTGCAAATTGGAAAGCCATTGTAGTCTTTCCTACACCACCTTTAATTGCCATAAAACTAATTACTTGCATACCTTATTCTCCTCTTTCGACTACTTTAGTATTCCATAGGTATTACTTAAGTCACACCTATATCTTAACACTTATATAAGATAAAGTCAAGAAAAAGGTCATACCTTTGCACGACCTTTTTCTTTCTTTTGTATTAACTTCTTCCTTACTCTTTCATTTGCTGTTTACTCAACCTTGAATTAAGATATTGTTTTGCTGCTATACTTAAATACTTGGCGATATTCTTTTTCTCATTTGAATAGTCTACCATCTTTCTTCGTACATAGTCCATATGCGTTTCTAAAGCATCTTCTCCAAGTTCTTTTACAAGTTTATCATATAACGGATAAACACTCTCAGCAAGCTCTAAAATCGTGTCCTGGTTTGCTATATCGGTTGCATACAACAAAGAGGAATTTATAAGTTTCATGGTAAATGGATTTGCAACAGCTACTGCATAATTAACCTGATTTTGAGCTTGTTTTTGCTCTTCAGTTAATTGTGCTCGTACATCATTACGTTTATAGTTCTCATCTTTCCAATTTGCTTTTTTAACTATATGAAATTGTATTGAATCGATTGAACGCCCTTTTTTTATTTTTTCATATTCAACATTAAAATGAGTAAAAGAATTTATTTCTTTAATTGCATCTTTTATGACTCTTTTTTCAAAATTATCAAATCTACTATAGTCATCAACAGTATCGGTTAATTCTCTCAAGTCACTAATTATTATCCTAGGACTCTTGTAATCTTCTAATTGTTTCTTCGTTCTATTAGGTTTATATTGGTAATGCTCAAATTGGTTATAAGACATAGAGAACCATTTATATAAAATAATGCTGTACTTACTATTCAGTTCCATAATATCTGATATGGCATATTGCGTAAAATTATTTTTTAAATCTATTAGATATGGCATAATCGCTTGGTCAAAACGTATCAAAACTTTATCATTATAATCATTCCACTCAACATAAGGTATAGGTACTATCCGTTTAAACTTGAACCCTTTATTCTTTTTCTCCTTTATTCTGAAAAAAGCTTGTTCTTGCATTTTTTCAACTGCTTCTTTAAAACGACGATGCTTATCATTATCAGAAACATCAAAAAAAGTAAATAATTCCTTTTTTGACAAGAATACTGTATTATCTTTAGGAGGAGCATCAGTATCTATACATGAAACAGCTAGCTCAAAGATTTTTAATGGTGTCTTATCCATTTTTGCAACTGAGCTAATTAAATCGTTATGCTCTGCCACCTTCCTTGAACTTATTTCCTGTATTTGTTTATTTCTTTCTCCTGTGGCTATCTCTTGCATAATCCACTCCTTTTATGATTTAAATAAATAATAACAAAAAACACCTACAAATACAAATAAATTGTAGGGCTATACACAGTTTTTTGTAGGGCTATACACATTTTTTTGTAGGACTATGCACAGTTTTTTGTAGGACTATAATCCTGTTATCCCTTGCAAACACTAGAATTTTTTTTTCGCAAAAGAACAAAAGATTAAAATATATATGATAAATATATAAAAGGACTTGCTTTAGCAAGTCTATTTTTTATTTTTTTTAAAAATTAAAATCAAGGTCAAAATCAAAACCGTTCAGCAAAACAACATAGACCAATCCTAAAAGCTCCTATTTTGCGTTCTAAGCAACTTTACTTGTCATTGAGTACAAAACATCAAACAAACACCTATCTTTCTAGATCCCCTAACTGAAAGGCTTGTCAACGGTTTGTGTTGGCAAGCCTTTTGGTTAGGCTTCGTTGGTCTGCTTGACGACAGAAGCAGTTCTCTTGAAAAGCGAAAATTCTTTTCTAAAGTGCTAAAGGATTCTACAATAGTCCTAGAACGCCATATTTTGCGTTTTAAGAGCTTTTAAATCATTTCTAATGTAATTCTTCCGCTAATAGTTAAACGTTGCTTATAGGGCTTTATTTTGCTTATTTACAAACGTGGGGAATGTTGACTTTTATTTTTGGTGTGTTCTTGCTGGTAATCTTCGTAACGGTCAACGGACTTGTCATAGTAAAGCATTTCTTTTTCGACTTGTTTTAAGGTCTTGTATAAGTCTGTTCGTTCCTTTTGTAGGTTTTCAATTGTTTTTAATATTCTTGTGTTTGGTCGTGCATAGGCTTTATTTTCTTCGACATACTCAAGAATTTTCTTATCTAGGTTTTCTAAGATGCTTTCTGTTTGGTAATAGGTTTGTTCTAATTCTTTTCCGATAGCTTCAAAAGAAGTATCAAAGTCTAATCCTTTAGAAATAAGAAAATCAAACTCGTTAAACAGTTGTTTTAACTTAATTTTGGCATTGTTAGAGTAAAGTGGTACGCTACCGCTTTGATTTTGTAGGTTTTTCGCAACGGTTTTTCCAAGCATGATTTTGTTGTTCTCTGGATTTTTACTATCAACAAAATAAAAGCGGTCTTGTTTTTTGAGAAAGATTTGGTAATCGCCATTTTCTAGTTTGTCCACACAACGTGCTGATATTTTGATTGCGGATTCTCGTTGCTCTCTTTCTAAACCAATATCAATGGTTACGTATAAATAATCGGCGGTTTCTTTTTCGACTTGCCAATCTTCTATAAGCATTTCAATTTCTGTTTCTTGTTCCTTGTCTTGAATGGTTTGATTCTCTGCCCATAGTTCTTTGACTTCTGATTCTGTATAAACCACTTCATTTTCTTTCAAGCGTTCAGAAATGGCTTCTTTCATGAATGCTTGATTTTTTAGGCTTCTATCTCTGACTTTTCTTTCTTGACTAGTGCCACTCAATTGGTAAGTGGTGTACTTTCCTTTATCATCCACAATCAAGCCTAAAGTAGTTGCTTTATTTTTAAAATCGTTCCAATTGTTGGCATGAGAAAGTAAAAATTTGATTTTGCTTTTTATTTCTTTTCGATAAGAATTTTTAGCAAGGTAGACTTGATATTTTTTGTGAGAATTTTTCAAGTTACGGTCAATAATTTTGCAACCATACTCTTTAGAAATAACATCAGATATTTCTTTGAGTTCTTCTAGTTGATTTTTAGATTGATGAAATTTTTTGAGTGTTTTTGGATTCGTGGCATTCAAAATAATATGGTTGTGTAAGTGTTTTTTGTCGGTATGTGTGGCGATAACAAATTCTGCGGATTCGCCTAGATAGGTTTTCATGGTTTTTAATCCAATCTCATGCACTTGTTCAGGTGTTAAATTATCTTCTGGCGAAAAAGATTGGACAAAATGAAAACCAAAAATTTCATTTTCTCTTGGCTTTTTTCCGCTTAAAATTGCCATTTCTCTTGTCAGTAATATATTTTAAAGCGCTAGAAAGCCCTTGTTTACTGTGCAATGTTCCTTTCGATTTATTAGGCATGTTAATCACAGTCATGGTATTATCCCTCCGTTATTTTTTTCAACATGTTTCTTAACTTTTGGTCTAAACTTTGAATTTCTTTTTGATACTCGTTGAGTAATTCTTTGGTTTGATTTTGTTCGGATTCATTTAAATATTTGGCAATTTGATTGAGATTATTTCCAATCCGATTGACTTCTAAATTTGCCTGCGCAATAGTGGACATAATTTCTTTAAGAGAAGAAAAATCCACCGTATAAATTTTTTTATCTAAACAGGACTTACGAGCAAACTCTCCAAAATTTGTTAGGTGGGCTTCCTGCATTCTTTTTTCAATAATTTGATTTTCTAGTTCATTGACACAAAAATATTTTCCGATATTTCTTTGTCTATTTGCTTTTTTACCCATGTAAAAACCTCCGAAAAGATAAGAATACCCGAATTGCTAGTTAATTTCATTGGAAAATAAATAAGTCGTGCTATCCTAATCTTAAACCACTAAGCATTAGAAAGCGCACGACTTATATGACTTATAATAGCACACTTCCAAAAGTTTTTGTTTATTTACTGACAACCATTGAGACGCTTTATCAAACGAGTGTTCCCCTTGAGGTTCAAAACCGAAAGAACGTCCATCTCGCAACATCAGATTGCTTAGTTATCGCTTGTTACCTCTGGGGCGTACTGCATTTTAGTGAAACGCTTAAAGCTAAGCACCAATTGGCTCAAAGTTTATTTCTTAATTTCCTAGAATATTCTCGCTTTGTCCGCCCTTGTAATGCCCTCTTACCGAGTATCCAAGTCATTCGCCAAGCACTCGTCTTTAAAGAGGTTGAAGGAATTAGTGTATCCATTATTGACAGCTTCCCCATTCCTTTGTGTCAGCCTATTCGTAATTTCAGAAGCAAAGTTCTTGGAGATTATGCAAATGTTGGCTACAAAGGGACAGTACTTCTATGGATGTAAATGTCATGCTTTAGTCAGTGAATCAGGCTATGTCATAGACTACACAATTACTCCTGCTTCAATAGCTGACAGTACAATGGCCGAGGAAGTGTTGAGTCAATTTGGGACACCAACAGTCCTTGGAGATATGGGATATTTAGGTTAGTCACTGCATGATAGGCTGGAATTAAAAGGGATTGATCTAATTACACCTGTCAGGAAGAACATGAAGCAAAAGAAAATCCTTTTCCCTAATTTTTCAAAACGTAGAAAAGTGATTGAGCGAGTTTTCTCTTTTTTGACAAATCTAGGAGCTGAGCGTTGTAAAAGTCGTTCTCCTCAAGGTTTTCAATTGAAATTAGAGATGATACTTTTAGCGTATTCTTTACTGTTAAAATCAGCTAAATCACTGGAACCAGAGACTTTAAGATATTCTATCGGGTATCAAGTCATGGCTAAATAATCAACTAGCAATTCGGGTATAATAATAGGTTTCGTTAAATGCGGTCATTGCTCCTTCTGCTAGTGAACGTGATGCTGTTGGATCAAAAAATTTCACGCCATTTTTGTCATAGAAGTTCGCACTATCGAAAGTTGCTCCTCCACCATCAAGAGTTTGAATGTTGGCGTATTTCAAGAATTCTTCGTAAGGGTCAAAGTCATTTTGACCAATGGTTTTGAAAATGAGTTCTTCAATTTGTTTACGAATGGTAGGTGTAGGATGTTGGAAAATGTAGACTCCAGCTTCACCTTCAGCTAAAGCGATTGCCTTTTTTACTGTGAGGTTGACTGTGAGGCTACGTTCTCCTTTGTTAATGACAAAAGTGTGGGGACCTCGTGTTAGTCCATCAACATATTGATTGTGCTTGTTCACTCCATCTGAAATTGGCAAACTTACACCGAGGTATGCTTCAATTTCGATTTCATTGCCTTTCCAACTATCCATAATTCCATTTTTCAAAATGTATTGAGCAAAACTACCAAATACCAAAAACGATAGTAAATCTTCATCTACTTTCGAAATGTTTTTAGATTGGATATCAAATGTTTTGTGGTAGTTGGAACTTCTTAATTTGGCATCTTCTCCAACATAGTAAAGTTTACCTAATGTCGATTTTAAAGGCGTTTGAATGACATTAAGAATGAGGTCGTTTTTAGATACATCTACAGGACTCTTTTCGGCAATAATCGACGGAAATGTATTTAGACTTCCGG
Source organism: Lactococcus sp. AK05 (assembly GCF_041026685.1). NCBI lineage: Bacteria > Bacillati > Bacillota > Bacilli > Lactobacillales > Streptococcaceae > Lactococcus > Lactococcus sp. AK05. The sequence goes on along the minus strand of NZ_JBFTEI010000011.1, from coordinate 5,336 downwards.
GATTTCCTAGAAAGTTCTTTGGATTAGTTAAAATATTGAGGTATGATTTTGTGTCAGAATTTCCTACGTCAATTCCGCCAGTTAAGATTAATTTTTTGTTCATTTTTTCTCCTTAGAAAATTATTGAAAGGCAATTTTAATTTTTTTTACGTCTGCTTTAGGTGTTTCTTGCTCTAACGCATATTCATACGCAAAGTTTTGTTTGCTATTTTTGAATTTTACGATTGTTGAAGCTGAAACTTCTTTTTTGCCTACTAAACGCATTAGAATTTCTTTGTTGGCTTGTTTGTTCAAATCAATGTAGTAGGCAGAATGCTTTTTGTCGTATTTGTAGACTTCTGGCAATGAAGCATTGCAATAAGGACAAGTATTTTTGTAAAATACAAGCTGAATTGGGAATTTTTTTTGATTTGAGAGAAAAGAATCAAAGATTTTTTGAGATTGAAAACTAATCATTCTTTTAGTTCTTTTATTTTCAAATGGTAAATTTTTCAATTTTAGTAGTTTTGGATTTTCTTTAATTATTTTTTGCTCATTTTTTGGAACATAAGCATTTACTTTTTCTTTTGAGTGAACGGTGCTTGCTAAAATTAATGACAATGAAACTGCACCAGTTGCTAATAGAATACCTGAAATTGTTTTTTTCATGATTGGGACCTTTTTTTTCCTTACACTTTAACTATCTATTATTATTTTTTTCCTTCTTTTTTTTAATTAGCCAGTAATTTGATTACTTCAATTTGTCTTGCTAACACATCTAAAATAGATTTGTATCTATTGAAACGCATTTTTGAAGTTTGATAGCGGTCATACGCATTAATTTGACCTTCTGCGACTGAGATTGCGATAAGCTCGTTATAAGCCATGACTTTTCTTTCTGCTGGAGAAACTTTTGAAGATTGTCGGTCATTAACAATATCAATGATTTTTTTGTAGTATTCAAATTTCGCTTGGAGTAGTCCATAATCAATTCCAATTTCTGTATAAAGTTTTACGATTGAAATTAAGAGCGTTTGAAAATTAGAGGCGTCTTTCATTAATTCAGCGTTAGATTTAATTGTTTTAATTTTTTTTGAAATTAATTCCTCAAATTCTTCTTCTGTGAGTGTGGTAATATTTTTTTCTGACATGTTAAGTTTCCTTTTTTAAATTTTTTTTTTCGAAAAAAAAGATGTTCAGGCTATTGCCTGAACAAAAAAAGTGGAGAAGAACTCAAATCAACTTTATTAAAATATCTGATATTTTAATTTGTTTTTAATAAAATTGGGGATAAACGCACTTTTTTTTCTTGAAAATTCGTTCTAGAACGATTTATGAAAACTTCGCTTTCACAAAATTGATTTTCCTACTTTTTTAACACTGTTCTAACACTTGGTATTACTGGTTTTAAAGAGTTTTGCAAAAAATGAAATTGCTACCGCTCCCTTATGCTCTTAGATTTTTAAAAAAAAGCTCTTATATGAGATTTGTATTAATGTTTTGTAATGTTCTCACAACTTACAAAAATGGTTAGGAAAAGTCTGCCAAGAAGTGAAAACTTCAGTTGAAATGCTTGACCAGCGCAAGCTGGGCAAGCATTTCAACAACAAAGACGTTAGTCTTTGAGGCAGACAGAGTGCTGATAGCGTGGTTACGTAGTAATTTACTACGTTGTGGTTTTTTTACGTAGTAAACTACTACGTTATTGCTATTTTATACGTAGTAAACTTCTACGTTGTGATTATTTTACGTAGTAAATTACTACGTAAAGTGCATTTTTAAACAAAATTGCTGAATACAGAATAGCATGTTTCTTGTTACTGCATCGAGTATGATAGATATAGTATTTTCGTAATCAGTTAATAAGTGAGATATTGATTTGCAGGTTCGTAGTAATTTACTACGTTATCTCTTTTTTTACGTAGTAATCTTCTACGTTATCACTTTTTATACGTAGTAATCTTCTACGTTATTGCTTTTTTTACGTAGTAATTTACTACGTTATCTCTTTTTTTACGTAGTAATCTTCTACGTTATCACTTTTTATACGTAGTAATCTTCTACGTTGTCGCTTTTTATACGTAGTAAACTTCTACGTTATCACTTTTTATACGTAGTAATCTTCTACGTTGCCGCTTTTTATACGTAGTAAACTTCTACGTTATTGCTTTTTTTACGTAGTAATCTTCTACGTTGCCGCTTTTTATACGTAGTAATCTTCTACGTTATTGCTTTTTTTACGTAGTAATTTACTACGTTATTGCTTTTTTTACGTAGTAATTTACTACGTTATCTCTTTTTTTACGTAGTAATCTTCTACGTTGCCGCTTTTTATACGTAGTAAACTTCTACGTTATTGCTTTTTTTACGTAGTAATCTTCTACGTTGCCGCTTTTTATACGTAGTAAACTTCTACGTTATTGCTTTTTTTACGTAGTAATCTTCTACGTTGCCGCTTTTATACGTAGTAAACTTCTACGTTATTGCTTTTTTTACGTAGTAATCTTCTACGTTATTGTTTTTTTACGTAGTAATCTTCTACATTATTGCTTTTTTACGTAGTAATCTTCTACGTTATTGTTTTTTTACGTAGTAAACTTCTACATTATTGCTTTTTTACGTAGTAATTTACTACGTTATCACTTTTTATACGTAGTAAACTTCTACGTTATCACTTTTTTACGTAGTAATTTACTACGTTGGTGCTTTTTTTACGTAGTAATCTTCTACGTTGCCGCTTTTTATACGTAGTAAACTTCTACGTTATTGCTTTTTTTACGTAGTAATCTTCTACGTTATCGTTATTTATATGTAGTAAACTTCTACGTTGCTACCTTTTATACGTAGTAATTTACTACGTTATTGTTTTTTTACGTAGTAATCTTCTATGTTATCACTTTTTATACGTAGTATTCTTCTACGTTGTGCTTATTTCTACGGTAGCATGTTACTATATTGGATTGCCGTGGGCTGCATTGGGACGAAGTCCCAACACTCGCTTAAGGAAAAAAGACATTTTTTCATTAAGCGAGAAGTTAAAGGCGCAGACTTTAACGCAGCCTTTTTCCGCTTGCGGAAAACAACGTGAGGAAAAACCAAGTGCGTAAAAGAGCGTCTTGAATTGGATTGTCGTGGGCTGAATTGGGACGCAGTCCCAACACTCGGTTAAGGAAAAAAGATATTTTTTTCATTAACCGAGAAGTTAAAGACGCAGACTTTAACTCAGCCCATTTCCGCTTGCGGAAACAACGTGAGCAAAAAAATACCCTAAACATAGGGCGTTATTTTGTGAGAGAAGTACTTTTTACAATTTTTCCTTTGGAGATTAAGTTGACGACTTCTTTTTTTTGTTCGATTGTTAGTTTTGAAGATTCGCAGCCATAATTTTGTTTTATCCATTCGCCAATCCATTTATTTCGGTTAGCGTTTTGTTTTTTTTCTTGTTCTTTTAGCACTTTAACTTGGCGAAGTTCTTCTTTTTTAGCTTCTCTGGAGAAGATTTGTTCGGTTCTAATTTTGTTGTCGTAGTACCATCTTTTAGAGTAGGGATTAAAATTTTTTTGAAGCCACCTTACTTTATCTGCAAAATTTAATTCCAACATTTTGTTTCCTCCTTTAATTTTTGTCAAAAGAAAACAAAAACCAAGCGTTCGCTTGGTTTAATGCTGTATTTATATTTAGTTTTTAGACGATATCAGAAATTTTGCAATTGAGAATTTGAGCCAGCGTAAAAGCGGTGAATGCACCGTCATGATAGGGACTGTAAACGCCTGGAACTTTTCGATTGTCTCTTACCTGAATTGATTCCCAGCCATAATTTTGAACATAGAGCAACATATTTGAGAACCAGATTCTTGATTTAGGTGTTTCGTTTTGTTGATTCCATTCAGAATCACGCATTATTTTAGCAACATCTCTAACGTCCAATTCATTTCTTTGTAGAAAAATAGAAAATTTATTATTCATCCGATTTATTACCTTCCTTATTGAATCTAGAAATCTTACTTAGGGCATTTTTTGCAATGTCGGGATTTCTATCAAGTCTAAATGCCATTCCATGACGTGAGCGGTTAATTTCTTCGAGCGCTCTTTTCAAGATATTAAAGCTATCAAAGAGTTCGTTGAATTTTACTTGATCATTTTCTAAGACATCAGAAATTTCATTAAGCATTTCGTGAACATCTAAACCAGAGAAGACAAGTTTGTTAACATCCCCTCCGGTAGCAACTCCAGCTTGACCTTGAAGTTTATCTAATAGCGTGAAGGTTTCGTTGAGTGAAGGCTCAATTGTTTGGGGGATTTCTTTGTAAATCTCCACTGTTTCGTTAATAAATCTTTCAGCTTCTCCATCGTAGTCGGAGAAATCTTTTTGCGTCGCTATTTGGACAAAATTATCCATGAGTTCAGCTTTTGTTTCAAACTGTTGGCGAATAACCTGTCCTTTATTTTGTGTCATTTTTACTTTGGAGCTATACTATAAAAGTGGACAGAAAATTGTGTGTTATAATCTGTCTATTTGAACCCATTCTAAAACATATAAAAATTATTTTACTTTTTAATTTCAAAAACACTCATAAAAACTGTATTATGAGTGTTTTTATTCATTTGAATCAAGTATTATCTATTATAAGTGATGATAGTAGTCCATAAAGATATCAAAATATTCGTGGATTTTTTCTGTATTTTCGACCCCAACTCCAAAATACCATTTCTTTAGGTTTAAAGCATACGCAAGTCCATCTCCATGTTCTCCAGAAATCAAAATATGGTCTGTATTTTTAGTTGGAATTGCGATTCCAATCGAACCTGTCCCACCAACACGAAACATTTCACGATTGCCACTTCCCCCCACTCCAAAAGAGACACCCTTCAACTTTGGAAGGTCAACAATCATTCTAAAATCGACATTTGGATCATCTCCCGAATAACCCTCAAACTGATATTGTCTAATCTGATAATTATTTTTCCCAAAATATTCATCTAACATAGCCATCAATACTTTGAATCCTTTTGATTCCCTAACCTTTTCTTCAATTTCTATCATTTTTCCATGACCCACTTTCCATTAGTATTATCCAAATTATATTTCATTTCTTTTAAATAGTCATATTCTGGAGCTATACTATAAAATTGGACAGAAAATTGTGTGTTATAATCTGTCTATTAAGACACAAAAATGAAAGGACTTTTATGTCAGGTTTTAAACGTTACGACGAGGATTTCAAACAATCGCTCGTTAATCTCTATCAAACTGGTAAAACACAAACTGAACTCTGTAAAGATTATGGGGTATCTTCTTCTGCACTTGCAAAATGGATTAAGCAGTACTCTCAAGTGCGTCTTGAAGATAATACGGT
>NZ_JBFTEI010000010.1:0-30487 GCF_041026685.1 Lactococcus sp. AK05 | reverse complement strand
TACGGGTCCGACATATTCCATTGCTATTCCCATGTCTTCAAATCCTGCAGATGTTTTATTGGCTACAAATGTCAAACTATCCGTTACACGTTGGGTATTTTTCATCATGGATGCTGTATCTTCAGTCTTCAAGCCAAATTGTTCAAGAATGGCAGTTGATGCAGACATTACTGTTCCGAAATCTTCCCCTGAGGCTCTTGAAGCATCTAATACCGCTGGCATAGCCCCAACGGTTTGATTAAAATCATAACCGCGTTTAATCATTTCTTCCATACCATCATTGATAGATGAGGTATCGATACCGTATTGTCTAGCCCATTGTTTAGATTTATCTGATAAAGTATCCATTTGCTTAGAAAGAACACTTGCTGGTGTTCCATCTGATAACAAAGCTTGGATTTCAGTCATCTTACCATTGAAATTAGTTGCTGCTTGAATTCCTTTCGCAAATGTTGCAGTTATAGCAATTGAAGCAGGCATAGCTTTTGAAGCAATTGAATTTAAACCTGAGCTTACTTTTCCTAGTCCTGAAGACATTTTAGGTAAGATAGAGGTTTGTTTATATTGCTCTATGGCTGCATTTTTTAATTGTGCCTGGTATTGCATTAATTGTGCATTTGCTCGAGAAATATCAGTCGCATATTTTTGAGTACTAGAGCTTGCTTTCCCATCAACAAGTGAACCATTGTAAGATTTTTTTAGTAAATCTAATTGCCTTTTTTGCGCCTCAATAGATTTTGTTAGAACTTCCATTGGGCTTTTGACTCCGTCAACACCTTTCCCAAATGTTGAAAATGAGGTTTGAGAAGTTTTTAAATCATTTTTTAAGGCTGCTAATTGCTTATTAACTCCAGTAACACCCTTTGCGAAGCTGGAATCATCAAAGCCCATTTCAATTATCATTTTCCCTAAAGGTGTATCTGCCATTGCTTTCTCCTTGAACTTTTATTCTTAATTCAAGGATAAACAAAAAACGCCCTTAAAAAGTAGCGTTTTTTCATCTTAAAATTTATTAATACATTATATTAATCTAACTCATTTTTTAGTAAGTTGAACTACGAGATTCAAGAACTTTATTGATATCCTTTGTTCTCACACGAACAATTATCTTTGAACCCTTTGGAGCATACTCAGCAATCCCTTTTACATCATACCCGTAATTAATCGGAAAGGTATCATAATCACTTCTCTTTTTTGAATAAAATTGTATTGTTTCTTTGTTGTCTTCCAAACCATCTATCCCAGATTTTTCGCCCTTTGAATTATCATCACTACTTGATAAATTATAGATATACTCTACCTTAAAGCCAGATTTTATCAATTTTTTTGTAGCTTCATCTTTGCTTATTTTCCAATTTTCAGACTGATCAATAGGTATTTTAACCATATTTGATGGTACATACTTCAATCCATTAAATGGATTCCTATGGTTAACGGCAGTCATTATAAGTAAGTACATACAAAATAAGAATACTCCCATACCAGTAAATAAAGCTATCAAAAGTTTTTTTGTAAAAACAATTTTAATATTGACTTCTTTGTCATTTGATTTTTCCATATCATACTCCAGTATTTTTTATTTAATTATATCTCTTTTTTAAATAAAAAAACAGCTCATAAGAGCTATTTTTATTTTAATGACTGCCCAAATTCCCAAAGCGATAACACTTTTTCTTGTTCAGGCTCATCTACGCTACCATCATTCGATATAATTTTTGCACCAACTACAGAAACAACTGTAGAAAAATCATTACTAAGGATATCTGCCAAAGTATATGAACCAGTCGATACTAGCGTTTTTACAAAGTCTAGAAATTCAGAACGAGCTTCTGAGACTGTCATTGTTCCTTTTTTTCGTCACCCGTAACTTCTTTTGAACCAGTAATCGTTTCAAAAACATCTTTAATGAAATTTTGCAATCCCCAAGCAGGTACACTTGCCAAAATTGATTCTTCTGTTACCTTTGAACTATCGAATAAACCAGCAATGAAATTAATCCGTTTTTTATAAACGTCTGAAATAGACATCTTATCAGCGTTTTTTTCAATTTCAACTGCCATATCCCAATAATCAAGAAGTTTTTGACCGCTAACATGTTCTTGAGTAACAGTAAACTCACCATCTTTATCACGAAGACTAATTGACAACTTAGTCATTTATTACTCACCTCCTGCAGGTGCTGCTACCATTAAAGCATCAGCTTTAATTTCTGCAATACCAGCTGCATCAGTAGATGTTCCTGTTCCAACAAAAGTAGAGTAGTACAATCCGTTGTCATCAGAACCAATGGCAAAGCTAATAGCTTCTGATGGAAGTTCACTTTGTTTACCTTGTACTGTATTAAACTCAAGACCATCAGAAGAGAACATTCCGTCCACAAATGCCATTAAATATGGATTACCTTGAGGGGTAACATCTTCCAATAGAATTGAGCAGTATGGAGAAGTGCGATCTGCAGTAGCTTTGTATACACCATTAGTGGATGCGACAATTCCAAGCACTGCATTTTTAATTTTTTCAGGGAAGTCCATGATATCGAAATCAACTTTACCATCTCCAACTCCTTTTCCTGAAATGGAGTATACTTTATTTGAAGAATAAGATTTTACGGCATCAACCGCTAATCCTGATACTTTAGCGGAAACCATCCCACCATTATCTTTTTTTCCTTCGATAACAAATTGATTTGTCCCAAGAACTGGATCTTTACCATCTTTTACACGAATTGTTAAACGTTTAAAACCAATAGGTACTGACATTATTTATTCTCCTTATTTTCAATAATTTTCGTAAAGATTGCTATTGCCTTCATAAAACCGAGCATCCACATATCTTTTTGTATCGCTAAAATATTCATCTAGTCCGCCATTCATCTGAAAGAATCCTTTTGTTTTTAGAATATTTTCAACTGTATTTTGTAATTTTTTTACTGTTAATCGGTCAATTGCCTCTATGCTGACCTGATAGACAAAATGTTTAGCTAGTGAATCATTGCTACTCATAGCTGTTTGTTCTGGTGGACCAGTCGGAGTAATTGTTATACTTGTTGAGCTTTCAGATAAATTTTCATATCTTGAATAACTTTTAAGCCCACCTGTTCTTTGAATTGCTAGAATATCAGAGTCATTAGCTAAAGATTGCATAAGTTCACTTAGCATATCCTTCATTTTAGCAACTCCTTCAAATTAGCTTGCGCTGTCTTAACAAATTTTTGCCCTTGAGCATTTGAAAATCTTTGTAAAGCACCAAAACTTTTATAACGATATGATTTACCATTTCTGACAAAACCATTATTTTCAAGATGAACAAGTCTCCAATGCTTACCGTTGTTACCTATCTTTATGACGGGGAATCCTGATGTTCTAGAAACATTCCCTCGAACAACACCAGCTACTGTATCACCAGAATTTGCAAATTGAGAAAGGGTACTCTTTAAATCAACTACAGCTTCATCCGCGGCTGCTTTAAGTGCATCACTTTCTATCTTCTTCACACGAGTTTCACTAAACTTTTCTCTCAATTTTGCTTCAATTTCTTCAAATCCTTTGATTGTCATTGAACTACTCATTAAGATTTGTACCTCCAAGTATTATTTTTAAGAAAGTACGATCATGAAAATCTGGCTGAATATCGATGATATTCCATACTTTATTTGCATATCTCGGATCATCAATAATAACCTTGTCATCATTTTTAGGTTGATAACTCGTTAAGGGATCGCGAATTTTTATGGTTGCTCCATTCTTAACGTTTTGATTCCCCAAGATTGTTAAATCTTTATTGCTAGGGGAGTAAAGATCTGCGTAGGTTTTAAAAAGAACAATAGGATCACCGCCTCTCCCGTCGAATGACGTATCAAGCCCTACTCCTTGAAATGTAACTTTAGTCCGCATCGTTCCGTTATTTGTACGATTAGATGATTTAAGTGATTTTTGCGATTTAATCATTGCGTCTCTCCTACATCATCAGTAGGCTGATTAGCTAGAAAAACATCACGGATATTTTGCTTATAATTCTCTTTGAACTCATCTAGTGCATCATTGTATGTATAACGTGAACGCTCAAAAATTAATTCCTTAACTTCTGGATCACTTGCATCAGGCACTCCAACTAATCTAAGAATTGAGGTATAAGAGGCTATGAGCATATCTGTTAAGTTAGCAAGTTCGTCAGAATCGTTAGTACTGATTCTCATTCTTTGTTTGAATGAATTAAGGTTATCATTGGCCCAAGTTTCTGCAGTACTCATATTTAACTCCTATTATTTATCTTCTTTTTCCTCCACTTTTTCAACAAAACCAGGGAGCTTTTTTTCAAGCTCCTTGAATCTTGCTACGGAAGCCTCAAAAACTTCATCAACTTCACGTCTAACATTTTCCTTTAAATCATCAAAGACAGCTTTTACTTTTAATTTCATTGACTACTCCTTACCCAGCAGGTACGGCCGCAATTGTAACAAGGGCTGAAGCATTGTTATCTTTTGGTTTGCCCCAATAGAATGATTTGGTAGTATAAAGTTGAAGATCTTCAAGAGCAAACGTTTGGTCAAATTCTTGCATTGTCATTTTTCCGCGATAAGCATTGTATCGATTTGCAACAAATACAATTCCTTTACCAGCAGGAACAGCCATTGATTGAATTACAGAAATATTGAAAGGTAAGATATCAACCCATGCTCCATTTGCATTCAAATATAAGAACATCGCAGTGAAATTGTAATAATCTTGAGGATTAACCAAAATTTTTGCTTGTCCAGCAATATTTAGCGGAATTCCTTTTTCACTAACTGACATTTTTTTCATAATAGGTGCTAGAATTTTAGCAGCTTGTCGTGAAACATCTTGAGAGTTTTCTAAAGCAGCAAGTGGCGAAAGGTCGGCAGATACTGTTTTATCTCCATATGTAGTAGTCCCATTGACAACGGTAGCATCTTTAATCAAACCAACAGGTTTGTTATTCCCATCTCCAAGTACTAAAGCTGTTTCGAGAGCAACTGCAATAGATTCTGACAATTGTAAGATGATAAAGGTTTTCAACCAATCATAACTATAGTCAAGAGCATCTTTAGGGATAACAGTATATGCAGTAAGTTTATTTTGAGAAAAATCATGTTCTCCGAAGTTTTGGTTCAACTTACCTTGGATATCACCAGCAAATGTCCCCCATACTGCTGTTCCACCATTATAGATACCATCAGAGATAATCGCTTTAGTGCGAAGCCCCATATCTTGGAATTTGATAATATCAAGTAAAGGATGGGCATAAGTCAATTCGTCAAAAACTTGATTGATAATTTCAAGAGGCAAGGTTTTTTCTACATTTCCAACACCAGAAGTAATATCGTTAAAGAATTTTGTTTCTTCTGCTGACATTACTTCAGAAGAACGAGATGACATTAGAGAGTTGATTTTTTCGTTTGTTTGATCAGCAAGTTTTTCAACAATTTCAGTACCCATGACTTCCATAGACTGTGCAAATAATTTTTGTTGTTCTTTTTCATCGGCTCCGTTAGCAACTGCATCTGTATATTTTCCTACAGCTGCTTCGTAATTAGGTAATTTTGTGTAGTCCATTATTTAATTCCTCCTAGGAAAAGTGGTTTAAATTTTTGATTTTTAAGTGGCTTGTCTGCCGAGTTATTAGCTTCAAATTCTGCTTTTAGTGCAGATATTTTTTCATCAATCATATTTTTGATTGATTCCATTTGCTCAGGATTGATTTCAATATTCATTGTTGGTTCTTTGTCATTCTGCATAAGAGCGTTTATTTTAGAGACAGCCTCATCAGAAAGTAGTAAATCGTCACTAGCAACCATCATTGGTGCGGATTCGAACATGATTTCATCAACCAATCCTGCTTCTTTAGCTTGCTTGGCGTTATACCATGTTGTCGCATCCATTAACTCTTTTACTTCGTCAATGCTCTTATTCATTTTTTGAGCATACATTTCAGCAAAACCTTCACTAAGATTTTTTGAAGCGCCGGCTTCATTACTCAAATCGCGATAATCGCCTTGTGCACCTGACTGCACATTGTGTATCATTACTGATGCACTTGGAGAAATTGCAACATGATCTGCGCCAAGCATGACGATTGTAGCTGCACTGGCACTATTCCCAGTTATTTCAACGTTTACTTTACCTGGATATTTTTTTAACGCAGTATACATATCGCTTGCAGCAGTAATTTCTCCGCCACCTGAACTCATAGAAAGAAGGACATCTTCTCCTTTTGCATTTTCTAAAAAATCTGTCATAGTTTTAGGAGTAACATTGCTGCGTTTAATAAAGTCATATACTGGACCAAGCGCATCAGGAATTATAGTCCCATTAAACTTAAGTGTCTTCACTATTTTTTCCTTTCTCTTCATAATTTTTAGTCATAATAAATCTGTCACCATCTTCTGTTGGTGGTAAATTGGCAGCCTCACGGACTTCATTGACTTTTATAACACCACTAGACCCTGCTTTATCAATTGCATCTGCACGGTCAAGGATGTTAATTGTTTTAAATCCAGTCATTTGTAGGGTATTACCAACTGAATATCCTGATTTTTTAATTAAAATACTTGCAAATCCTTCTGATAATTTGTTCCCTAATGGAATCACTGCGGATTCAATTGCTAAATCCAAGTTTTCAGAATTATTAGCAGTTTCTCCAAGCACTAGTGCCGGAGGAATTCCAAGCAACCCTGCTACTTCTCCAATGAATACTTTTTTTAAAGACCAAAAGTCAGTAATCTGATTTTGTAGTGTTGCAGACTTGCTAGAAGAAATTTCATCATACGAAGATTTTGATTTGTCGTCGGCAGGAATAAAGACAATAGGATCATTCATCATTTTGTCGTATAAAGTTGTTGCATATTGTTGCTGCAATTTTTTTCTCTCATTATCTTCAAGCTTGCTGTTAACTGGAATGCTAATTTTTGCTCTAACTTGCCCTACACGGAGCTGATTAGCAATTAAGATTCCAAATAATTTTCCATAATCATCCCATAGACTATCAACATATTTTTTTATCCCAATATTATCATTGTCTAAGTGAAAACAATCCACTCCTTGAATAAAGGTTCTATTAAAATATTTTTGAGCGTATGGTCCAGAATTAGGAGCATTAGAAACTTTACTATTGGAGAAGTTAACTGTCACTCCCGTGTATGTGTTCCCATCAAGCGAATAGTTTGTTACAAAATTATCAGCAATATAGAACTGATCACCATCCTGTATAACTAATAACTCACCATTTAACAGCTTTTTTATCATTGAAATTTTGAATTCACTAGCTGTTTGGTTAGGATTCGGTCTCATATTTAAAGCATAATCAAATTTAGAATCTGTAATTGAGCTTTCATTTTTAAATACAAATTTACCTTTAGAAACAGTTCTTGCTAAGTAAGAAACACAAGATTCTAAAGCAGCATTCTTAATACCAAGCGTGATTTGTGCATTAAATAATGCGTCATACCCAGTTAAATCGGTTGTACTTAATTTATCTTTTACAGATGACCAAATGTCTGAAAATAGTCCCACATTTTCTCCTTTCCGTACTTTTAATTCAAGTTTAATGGAAAAGTAGAGCGAAAAAGTAGCGTTTTTATAAATAAAAAGCCGCCATTTCTGACAGCTTTATTTGAGGGTTATCGCACCACATTACTAATATTTTATTGCTCACTCCTCTACAGTATGAATTATGCTAGATTTTTACTCTCAAAAAGTAGCGTTTTATCCCATAAACCACCCCAAATTATCATAGAAATCAGTTGTATCTACTTCATTTAGTAAATCAGCCTTGAACATCGCTGCTTCAAAAGCTTTAAATCCATCTGTTTTTCGTCTGACATCTTCTTTTTTGATATATTCCACATTCCCATCTTTTTTCAAATGTCTAAGTACATTATTCGTGTACCAACGCATCATATCATTATCACCGAAATTAATTTTTTGATTGGCGAAACTATCCTCGATTACGGTTGATAATTGCGCATCAATAGCCCTAAAGTTGCGAATAACTTCTACACGGTAACCGAGCGGTTCTTCAAATTTACCATTCCAAGAGACTTCGAATCCTGCTTCTTCAAATTTAGGTTGTAAATACTCCCTCATTTTATAGCCGTCTCCACAAATAGTTTGGAATTCATAACCTTCTTCATCACGCATACGAACAAACCAGTCTACAACGTGTTGTGCATCCATTGACGGTTCATCTAATACTGTGAGCAATCCCTCATCTTCCCATTGTCTAATCGGAGCAAATCGTCGCTTACCATTAACATTTTCATTTGGCTTTGAATAGCTATATATTCTATCGACAAATTCTTTACGAACAAATGAATGAGATTTAAAAACATAATCCCCATCAACCTTAAACAAAGCACCAACTGCGATAAAGTCACGAGTAGAGGCAAAGTCAAATCCTCCAACCGCAGGTAGATTCCTTAATTCTGGAAATTCTTTTTTAGTTGCTTTTAATTCTTCATAGGTTGCCACGCTTCTTTCAATGTCAGTCACTGGGAAATTTTGGCGCTTAGTCATGAATTCATCTCGTCCGCTAGGATTTAATTCTAAGTCCTCATATTCTTCAAGAACTGTTTCAAAAAGTCCTTGCGCATACTCTGTCATTGGAAGTGAAAACATAGGACTCGATAATTCCCAAAGGGTAGGGTCATCAACCTGTTCTGCCTTATCCAATTTGCAAATAAATGGAAACATAGCATTCCATTTCGCTTCGCCTTTAAGGACTTTTAGTGCCATATCTTTCATCTGGTCAATGAATCCATCACGCACATAACCATCAGTTCCTATATAAAATTCACGAGGATTAGGTCGTTTACCTAGCCCTGAAATATGTACTTTTACATCTTTATTGCTTTCATATTGGTGGATTTCGTCAAAGATAACCGCTCCATCTCGAAGTCCATCCTTAGTATTTCCATTTGATGTTCTGAATTTAAAGAGCGATTTTGTTTGTAAGTTCTTGATTTCAGATTTACGTGGCTTACCAAATAATTCTTCTAATTCTTCATGGTTCTCAATTGTATCGTGGACTTCATCAAAACTTGTTTTTGCTTGGTCCTCACTGTTGGCCACGATTGAAATATTATAATTAGCGATTCCATGCATAGGGGTTGTTAAGTAACTTCCTATTGCAGAAAGTAATCCATTTTTACCATTCCCCCTTGCAATCATGATTAATATTTTTCGATAAACATTCCGATGATTTTCTGAAAAATATAAGAAAACAAAACTGATAATGAATTTTTGGAAATCTTCCAATTCAAAGAAATACTTTTCAGTATATCCAATGCAATTCTCGATTTGTTCAACGTCAAAAAATACCTCGCCTGATTCGAGACGAGGCACTACCTCACGTTTAATATAATCAACAAGTAATTTTCGTTCATAGTTGAATTTGACCATGCCCGCATAATAACCGTCAATGTACTTTTGAACGTAATCGATCACTTCGTAAATTTACTCCAATCTTTTTTGCTACTATTTTTAGGTTTTGATGTTCGTTTTTCTTCAAAAAATTCATCTAACTTAATTAAGGCAGCATTTACTTTTACTTTTTCTGCAATTGCAGGGTGTGGTTTTTTTATCTCATTTTCACCAGAAGAAACCAGAATCATTACTCCTGACTTATCAATTGCTTTGCTTAAATTTTCAAAATTAGAAACTAAGCTGCAGTATCGGTACACTTTTTCTAATTCAGATGGTGAATTTTTATCAACAAGAGAGAGCAATTCTTGAAAAAGTGAGTCATTAGTTTTTTCGTTTTCAGTTTTGCCATTTTTTTCAGTACTGTTTTCAGATATTTCATTCATGATTGACAAATAATAATTTATATCAGTGATTATTTCTTGTAAATCAACTTGCAAAACTTCAGCGATATCTATCCACATTTTTTTATCTTTAGGATTCCTCTTTCCCCTAGAGTATAAAGAAAGCTGGCTGTTATTTATTTTTATTTCTTTTGTTTCAAGCAACTTTTTCAAATCTGAAAAACTCAATTTTTTTTCATCTAAGACTTTCTTCAATTGGTTATTTACCATTTTCAGCTCCTTTCTTAAAAAATAGCCTTTTTTTGGTTAAAAAACCCCAACCGGTCTGGGGTAAATTTGGAAATAGACCCAATTATTTTAGACCCGGGGGTATATTTTAATTATTTTTCTGTAATTTCCGAACAATAAAATCAGAATTCAAAAGTTTCATCATCAAACTGCTTGTATCTGTGTCTATCATGCCTCTTGTTGTGGCAGTCATGGCACAAGGTACGAAGGTTATTAGGTTCTAGTGCAAGCTCTGGATGATACTCAAGTTCCTTGATATGATCTATCTCTAGTGTCACAGTCTTAGCCGTTGTTACCCTGCCTTCTGCTTTGCACCATTGACATTCATTGTTATCACGCTTGAGTATCTGTTCTCTCATACGTCTCCAAGTTCCTGAGCAATAGAACCTGTGCCTTGCTTTTGGTGTGCTTACATCTATCATGATTCAATCGTAAAACAAAAACGCTACGAAAAAGTAGCGTTCTTTATATTAATAATCTTCTGCCAACCATTCCATAACTTTTGTATAAACTGTTGATTTTGTTTTATAATTTCCTTCTTCGACTTTTCGTAAAGTTTTCTCGCCAATACCAATAAGTTTATGAGCTTCTGATTTTGTCAATCTTAAGTCGGCCCTCTTTCTCCGGACTGCTTTTGCTTGCGCTTCTGTTATCGTTAACATTATGTGGTTATCCTTTCTGTTATATTATTCATGAGACATCTTAAGTAAATGACCACCGTCATATTTCTCAGCAAACTGTTGCGTTGCTTTATTATTCCTAGCAATGACTGCGCTCTTAGAGTAATACATATTCATTGTGATCTTAATGATTCCCCAACCGTCAATGTAATAACGTTTGAATATCTTACGATCATCTTCATCTTTAATATTATCTAACGCTTCATTGATAAGCTGAGATTGTTTGGCATTCTTCTTATTACGAATGATAATTCTTAAGGTCATTCGAACATCGTGCCATTGCGCTTTCGTCAATTCTTTTGTCATATTCTAACTCCTGTTATGTTATAATAGTATTAGAATAAATCGTTTTTAAAGCCCATTGCCGTGGGCTTTTTATTATTTAAATATTATCAGTTCCGTAAACAATAATCGAAATATCCGACCGACGGCCAAAATTATAGAACAGCTCAGCAATAAAAAAATTAGAATATAGAAGTTCATCAATATATATTTTATTGTATCTTCTACCCTGGAGTTCATCATATACATTTTTGAAACTTCTTGCGGATATAACTCTTTTTTGCAATCCTTTTGGAAATAGCGAACGTTTAATTCCATAGTACGGAACCAAGCACAAAGCTAATTCATCATCCTTCATAAGTTCAATAACTTTAGTAGTTTTTCCACTACTTCTATCTTGATTATTAATTTCTAACATTCTATTCAACCTCGATTCCGATTCCGCCTTTTCCGTCCAATACAAGATTTCCGTCTATTGTTGACATAATCCACAACCAATCGTTTGTTTCTACTTCAGCATATTTAAAAGGTCCAGGTTTTTCTCCGTTAGTCATAGCCATTACAATATCATTGATAGGAGAATACCACCAGTCCGTTTCCCCTATCAAAAATTCATTTAGCTTATGCTTTTTAAATTGTGCAACTTCTAGCAGTGTTCTTTGAATCAATGGTACTTGTTTATTGTCTTTCATTTTTTCCCTCCAGTTGAGTTTAGCGAGTTCCTAGCTCAGTATGATATAATTTGTAAGACCGAAAATACAGAACGTAATAATTCCAAACTGCTTGAAATTGGTCACTTCAAGCGCTTTTTGTTATCAATCAATATATCTTGTGCTATAATTTAAAGGACCAATAAATACTAGTAATAATAATAATAATAGTAGTCTTAATCCTTTTAAGTAAAGCTCGAACTTGGTCAGTTCGGGTTTTTTGCATTTATCCCATAACCTCTTACTTATTGATGTGATATAATATAACTGACCAAAAATACATTAGATAATGTATATTCTTTTTACATTCGCTCAAGCTAGGTCAGCTTGGGCTTTTTAATTTGATTAGTGCTATACTAGAGTGGACCAAAAAAATATAAATGTTAGAATTCACAATTTCGCTCGAACTTGGTCAACTCGAGCTTTTTTGTTATAATTAAAGACTTTTTAATAAATCAAATTTTATAGTTGTCAATTAATCAGTGGTATAATGAATGTGACCATTTAATAGTAACTAATAATTTTTACAACAATCGCTCAAGCTTGGTCAACTCGAGCTTTTTTGTTATAACTTATTTTTATTATGGTATAATGTAGTAGACCTAAATTTTAAGAATAAAATTTAAACCTAGAACATATAACTCGAGCCTGGTCAGTTCGGGTTTTTATATTTTGGTATAAATTGTTGCCCTGTGTGCTATAATGTTAATGACCAAAAATAAACTTCGCAACATTGTCAGTAAATCGCTCAAGCTTGGTCAGCTTGGGCTTTTTTATATTTCCTTTTATTTAAATCATATTGCTTGTACTTGGTTAGCAATAGTTTTAAAATAAAATTGTACAACCAATACAAACTATTTGAAGGAGGACTAACTCATGAGCTATGTCGTAGATAAAAGTGGTGACTTCAGTGATTATCATGAAGTACACAAGGGAACTTGCCCTAATCGCCCAAAAGTTAATGATTCATATCTTATTGATGGGGATTTTGAAAATGATATCGAAGCAATGGAATACACTCGTAGAACTTATCCATCACTTCAAATTAGGCCGTGTTCATCTTGCATGGACATATCATCACGTTAATTTTTGTTAATCCCCCGAAGCCCTTATCTTTGATTTGGGCTTTTTTTGTGGTTCAAATAAACTATCTGATAAATCTTCTCGTTTCCAACATGCATTACCATTTTTCAATGCACTTGCTACGCTCCAACTCTCACAAGGTGGACTAGCAATGATTAAATCAGGATGTGGCAATTTATCCAAAGTTTCAAAGAGTTGGTTATTACCAAACAATCTCGAATAGTCAGCAAGATTAAGATTAATAAAGTGACTATTTTTATTTTCAATATCTAATCCTATTGAATAGATTTCTATTTCTTCAATTTCATCGGCTGACCGTTTGTAGCATCCGTTCCCACTATCAAACAGCGCCCAAACCACTTTATTCATCCCTCCACCACTTTCACTAAAGTTACACCGATGGCTTTGCCTGCGAGGTAGGCATCTTTTATATAGCAATTAGGTGTTTTGCTAAACCATTCAATAAGCCCATTTTCTTGAATCCACCAATCCTCATGCCCTAAACTTTCAAAATCAGTCTTGATAAATTTATCTAGTTTATCCGCAATGCTTTTTGGAATCGTGAGCTGGGGTTGTTGCTGTTCCTTTAATTCATCATCAAGTACAGCAAATAGGTGATGCTTAAAAGTAAATGAATTGTTACCTTGACTGCTGTGTTCTTTGTCTGCTTTATCCCATAAATCATCAAAAACTTCTCTTTTCATCATCCCCTCCAATCGCTGCGAGTGCATCAATGGCAATCTGTGCATCTTCTGTTGGTAAAAATTTAGGTATTTCTCCACTGCTAAAATATTCCCTACTCGAAGATATTTCTGTCAGTGCCTTTTTCGCAGTGTTAAGCTGTTCTTGGAGTTTTTCAACCGAAAGTTTGTCAGTGTGAGCTGAAAGAGCTAGCTTTTCAAGCTTGTCAAATTCTTCCATAGGCATTGTGACAGTCAAAGATTTGCTTTTATCAAAATTACCAATTAACTTATCTGTCATTTTTACACCTCCCCAGTTGAGCCAAATCCGCCTGTACGCTCTCCATTTGCGTTGTCATCGTCTGTTGTAAGGTATTTGACAAATAGCCCTTGCATAATTCGTTGACCTTTAGAAATCGTTACAGGCTCTTTTGAGATGTTCATAAATAAGCCTTTGAATTCATTAGGATAATAATCTGAATCGATAATTCCTACTGAATTAATCAATGCAATGCCACGCTTAACTGGATTACTTGAACGGTCGTATAATTTCAGGACTTCATCATGTCCAAGTTGAACAGCTAGACCTGTACTTACCATTTTTATTTCATCAGGTTGAATCGTAACTGTTTCGCTTGCTGAAATATCATATCCTGCGCTATGTTTTGTTGCTCGTTCTGGAAGTGTCGCATTTTCGTTTAGTTTTTTAAATTCTCTTGTCATTTTTTCTCCTCATTTTTCTTATCACAATATTTTTGTGCTGCTTCACGAGTTTCAAAAATTCTGCGTGTTCCGTTGGCATCGCTACGTCTAACGGCTCCAAATCTACCGTTTACTTCTGCTTGGACGACCCATTCCTTAGTCATTTTTCGTGTCCTCCTCGAAAATAGTGCTACATATTTTTTCTACTTCTTTATCAAAGAAAATTTTTGAATTGGCATAAAATCTATCGTTCCAAAGTTGCTCAAAAAGTAGTTCTTTTACTTTTGCTTTTGCGTACTCTTGAGCAGCTTTCTTTGTGTATAATAAATCTCCATCTTTTAAGTCGCAAAACTGGTTGAGGTTTGCCTGTACTGTACTCCAAGCTGGCTCTTTAACCAAAATAACTTCCCCTACTGCTTCAATCTCACTTAGTTTCATCTAGCTGCTCCTATAATCCTAATTCGTCTTTTCTTGAGTTTTCGATTGCCATTTGTGCTCTGATATTTCTTCGCAATCTACGCTCTTCTTTTGTTTCGTGCTTTCTTCGTTCTTTTTCTTTTGTTTCAATAAGTTCTTCTTCTGATGAGATTGAAAGCAATGGGAATCTTTTTCTAGTTTCTGCTTCATTTAAAACCGCATGTTTTCTTGTTTTTCTGTAATCAAAAGCGTGCTTACCAACTTGGATATATGAATATACGTTATTTGTGCTAATATTTAAAAACTGGGAAATTTCTCGAGCAGTTCCTGTCATTATGAATTCTCCTTTGTCATAATAATCATAAACAGAAGCTGGAAGTTTGCGCCCTTCTTTTTTCTTTTGTTCCATAAGCTCTTTTGTTTTTTCTTTATTTAAAATAGCGTGCTTATATTCAGGGTTAGCTTTTTTAGGGTCTTTCCCATTCTTTATCCACAAGGATATAGAGTTGCGGGAAAGGTCAAAGTAATCAGCTATCTCGTCAATTGTTCCAGTTACTTGTTTTTCGCCTTCAATATAAGCATCAAAGACTTTTACTACCATTTTTTCCTCCTAATTTTTTAATTCTTTCGTGAAACTCAGCCTGCATTTCTTGATTAAATTTGCTTTGACCATCAAGTTCAAATTCTTTTTTAGTTTGCTCACTCGATATATTTTGACTAGCAAGCTTGCTGATTCTCCTAGCTTCATTTCTTGTGTCGTAATATCCCATATTTAGAACCTCATATTTTAGCTTCTAAGTGCTTTTAGATTGTTCGTGATAAATTATCCATGAAATGGTTTAAGCGCTCAATGTAACCGTAATTTTCATGATTAAATGCTATTCTGTCAGTTCTTTCACTACTAACTCAACTTTCCACATCTTTGTATCTCCAGAAAGGCCGCCATGCTCAAAACTTGTTCTGCGAATAACGTTGTAATTATCATCATTCCAAATTCCAGCATCTGTCAGTCCATCGATTAATGCTTTAGAAGTTGGTTCATAATTTGGTGGATCATATTTAAAGCGTTTGGGCGGATAAATTACGACAAATACATCGCAACGGTGCTTCTCATGGAATTGCTCAAATACTTCATCTGACTGGTCTAGATATTCATGAGCTGTTCGGCATGCAATCCGTCTTAAACGCTGTTTAGTGTTATTGGCAGCAATTCTTGAACCATAAGTTGTTCCTTTGTTATCATTCTCATTTATCATTTCTTTTCTGAGAAAGTTAAATTCAAACTTCATCTTTGGTGTCCTGTACTTGAGAAATTCATTACTTGCGCATTATTGAGTTTAAATTTCAATCTTGCTGGCAATTGTTCAAGCCTTTCATCACTTTCTGGAATTGTTAATATAATAATTGAGCAGTTATCACTTGCGCTTAATAAAGGGGTCAATGCTTTTTCAGCTTGATTTGCTGTAAAATCTGCCAATGAATCGAAAATAAGAATTTCTGCTTCTTCAATATCATGTAATATTTTCAAATATTTTTCTCTTGCTTCATCACTAGAAAATCTATTTTCAGCAATCTGTATGTACTTTCTGACTTTTAAGCGTTTTACTTTTTTCTGTCTGCCAACATTGGTAACAATCCACTTGACCATGTTGTCACAAGATACGACACTTAATTCATCAGCGAAATCATATTTAACAATGACATTTTTAGTCAAATCAATACCTTTTTTAGCTTTGAATTCTCCTAAGAAATCATTGACAGATTTAGTAGCAACTGTCTTTATTCCTTCAGCATGGCACATTGGACAAACTCTTACATCATATAAGTAAGGTTCTCCAATCACTTCGCCTTTTTCATTCTTAGGATATGAAAGCACAGGTTTCTTAGAACCGATAATCTTGCAACCATGAACTTCACAAGCTCCAAGTTCCCCACCTTCTTGATAGTTTTTTAAAACATCAGTTGCTTTAATAGCAAACTCTCCGTCATCTCTCCATGTATCAAAAGCCATTAGATAAGACCCCCGAGAGTTTCTTTTTTAACTTTTACTTTTTGCTGGAATGATTTGAAAGTTGCACTTTCTAAAAACGCATAGGAATTTATACTAAATTTTTTAGTTTTATCTTCTGGATTTTCTTGTTTGTACCATTCAAAGTAATTTTTAGCTCCGATTACTGCTTGTTTCTTTTCTTCTGATGAGAGTTTCATGAATTCAACTTGTGCCATTGCTCTTTTTGCAATATTTTTACTAGAGAATTCAATAAACGAATCAAGATATTCAGAAAGAAGTGAGTTTATATCTTCTCCTGAACTTTTTTCTTGGAAAGCATTTGGTTGCGAAGCGTCTATACTATCCTTACCTATACTATCCTTACCTAACCTAACCTCTCCTATCCTATCCTGTGCGGACATTTGGTTGTCATTTGGTTGGGGAATGGTTGACACTTGGTTGCCAAGTAGATAAGACCCTTTGCTATCAAGAGATAACAGTGTTTTTTCTTCTGTATATATCGTTGGTTTTTGTCTATCTTTTCTTATTTTGTTGTTCAAATTCCAATCTTTAACAACTGTGACTCCACTCGGAAATGCAATAATAAATCCTTTGGCTTCCAAAAGTTTCAAATCATCATTATTTGAACCGTATGCTCTGCTTAACATTTTTGCATTACCAATAAATCCTTCATCATCAGCTTCCATTCCTAAATGAAAGTATAAAAGTTGACTTGATGATGGCATATCAACGAATAAATCACTCGTTGTTACTTCTTTGCTGAACATTCTTCTTTGTGCCACGAATACTCCTTTCTTCTATATTTATTTCAAGTTTTATTTTTCAAATTAAAGGCTGGGGGATGTTGCGCATTGCCTATACCCTCGAATTTAAGCATTTGTTACGCACGCTGCACCTGGTTGTTAATTAGAATGGTAGTTGGTCGTCTGAAATTTCAGTACCACCAGCAAATGGATCAGCAGCAGGAGCTTTAAAAGGGTCTGGTGCTTGTGGCTTTTTATTTTGAGCTTGCGGTTTACTTGCTTGCTGACCTTGTGCTTTATTGCTTTCTAGCATTTGGAAATTATCTGCTACAACTTCTGTCACATAAACCTTTTGTCCCTGTTGGTTCTCGTAGTTCCTTGTTTGAATCCGTCCAGTTATTCCAATCAAAGAACCTTTTTTAGCAAAGTTTGCTAAATTTTCTGCTTGTTGACGCCAAATAACACAATTAATGAAGTCAGCTTCTCGCTCTCCGTTTGCGTTTTTAAACTGACGATTGACAGCTAACCCAAATGTAGCTACTGCTTGGTTCTGTGGTGTATACCTAAGTTCAGGGTCACGAGTTAAGCGACCTACTAATACAACGTTGTTAATCATTATTTACTCCAATCTATATATGCTTTCATCATTTCAGCAACTTCATGTTCTGATTTTGTTTTCAAAAATTCATCAACATTAGGTTTGTTTTCTGGATGCTGTTCTAAATATTTCTCAATTAAATCAGCATCGCTTAATTGAGGTTGTGGGGGTTCTTCTGGTAAATCTTCTCCAGCATAGATATATAACCCCAATCCAAACATTGCTATATTTTTTACCAAACAACGCATGATTGTTTTATTTACATCAAACATTGAAGCTTGTTCAACTGATTTTTCGCCATTATATTTTGTCATATATTTATAAGGCTTATCTTTCATAGCTTTGTTTGCTCCATCCATGACAGGAAGCCACATTTCATGAGTAACATCTTCAACGGTTACTGATGTAAAAACCATAAAACCAGTAGTGCTATCATACATATATGGAAGCTCATTTCCATCTTTTGAAACAAACTTCTTAATTTCATAAGTCGCTTTTGGAAATTTCTTTTTAAATTCAGACCAGGCCCAAGTCCAGCTAAGATAACTTAGCTCATTTTTACCCGATTTCTTTTTTTCGACTTTGTCACTGACATCTATTGAATTTAACAGTTCAAAAACTGACTTCTCTTTATCTGCCATAATTCACCTCACGCATCCCATTTAAGAGGTGCTTTCTTATCTTTATAAACAATGGACTGCTCAAGCTCTTGTTCTATTCCATCTCCAAACTTGCTCTTTAGTTTAGTTAAAGTAATTGGCTCTACACAATCCCAACCATGAGCCTTAACTAAGTCATATTTCTGTTTATTAGTCATGGTTAAAACCTTTTGTTGTGCTGCTTTACCATAACTCAAACGATTAAATTGTTGACCTTCATCAAGCCGTTTTTTAACCTCAGTTTCGCCCTTTTTATAAAGGTCAGCTATAATCTTTGCCTGAGCTAAGAACTCTGTGAGTGTGATATTATCCATATCTTTTATAGCTGATGGATTCAAGTCAACCCTTTGTCCATCTGCATCTACTGGTATAAGTTGTAATTCCATAATGTTCTCCGTTTCTTATTTTTGTTGAAACGTGATATAATCTAGGTATAAAAATATATAAAGATGTATATCACGTCTTAGTCCGCATTCCTAGTGCGGGCTTTTTTATTTTGCTACGGTTAATTTTTGACGAAATTCATCATTCTTTCGACGAATAATTAATTCTGTTTCGGCTGATTCAAGTTTTAAATATGCTTCATCAAGCAATTGGTCTCTTGTATCAATCATTTGAGCTTGTGTTGCGATTGTGACCGTCATTTGATCTACCAGGTCCTTCAACTCTTTCATATCACGGACTACATTATTGTAATCAGCAAGAATTTCTTTTTCTTCTTCTGTTTTAAATGCGAACATTTTTAATGTCCTTTCTTTTTAAATTGATTTAAGTCAATATCAAGTACTTCAGCTATCTTAACGACTATCTCAAAGTTAGGTTTCTTAGATTTACCAAGTTTGATAGCAGATAAGGACTGCGTACTCACTCCCGACAATTTGGAAAGTCTGTATATTGACATGTTTTTTTCTTTAAGTTTTTCTTCAATGATTAACCACAACATCTTGTGTCTCCTTCTTAAATGTAATCGTTTTTAAACACTATATATAGTGAAACTGATTTGATTAACAATATATATTTTGATATAATGTTACTGAATAAAGGCCATTCAGCCGGACTATTATTCAAAAATCAAATAGAAAGTTGGTGCCTATATTATGGCAACATGCAAAATTACTCACATTCGTCTATCAGACGAATACCCCTCAACTACTGAAAAGATTACACATATTAAGCTTTCAGATGGTGACGTAGAAACTATTGCGCAAGCTGTTAGATATATCGATGATAAGCATGTTTATTACTATGTGAATTCATACGGTAACACTACAGAGGTAGAAACTGTTCATCCTTATGGTCGTAACCCTTATATTCGTACAAAAGCAAATTCAACAACTACTGATAACTTGCTTAGCCTTCCACGATTCTAAAACTTAGCCCATTGCTTATGTGATGGGTTTTATTTCTTCAACTGGGGCCCATCTTTTTCAGAAGGCTCATCAACTTCATATTTAAAAGTCACGAGTTGGTTCACTTTTCCTTTGGTTTCACTTGGCTCGTTGCTCAATGCATATTCAACGGGAGTCACTTCTCCGCTCAATGTACGTGCTAAAATTTCAGTAAGTTTTTGTTCAAATGTATTTGTTTTCATAAATTTCTCTTCTCTAGCGTAGTACCGCATTTAATTTTGTTGGGTTGACTATGTATGTGTAGGTCATCTTATTTACCTCGTCTTTGCAATTGCAAATTTCGTGGTTCTTTGAACCATTCAATAACTAAATCCCTTGACCATTTTGTCCCTGATTTACCGTAATTCATTTCAGCAAATTTCAAATGTTCTTTAAATGAAATAGCGAAGGTACTTTCATCCTTACAGCCAATCAGCTCCATAACTTGTTTTTGAGTTAAAGCAAGAGGGTACTTACCGTCATTGGAGATATAGTCGTGCATGGAATCTAAAACAATTCCTCTAACTGAATCTCTCAGCTTTTGAATCATTTCTTCAAACATGAGTGTTCCTTTCTAAGCTTCAAAATCAAAGCTAGTTTGTGAGTTCAATCCACGAATTTCAAGCGTTGTATTGAAAGATGGTTGCCACATATCAAGATATTCTGTTGCTTCGTCATAACGGCTCAATGGAATATCGCTATATTTCACAACATCAAAGCGATTGTTCAAATCTTTATAAAACTCTCTGAATACCTTAGCTCCTAATTTCTTATGAGCATTTGAATACTTACCGCCAGTAAACATATAAACTTTGCTTGCTACTTTCTTTTGCAAAATTTTAGCTTTATTTGACGGAAGCCCGAATCGGTCAGTCAAATCAAGAA
Organism: Lactococcus sp. AK05; assembly: GCF_041026685.1. NCBI lineage: Bacteria > Bacillati > Bacillota > Bacilli > Lactobacillales > Streptococcaceae > Lactococcus > Lactococcus sp. AK05. The sequence goes on along the minus strand of NZ_JBFTEI010000010.1, from coordinate 9,580 downwards.
CTGAATTTTCGATTTGTTCGACTTTTTTGTTCAAGTTCACGTTTCCTTGAGCGAGTAATGCGATTTGTTGTTCTGGTGTTTGCGGTAAAAGCTGTTGTTTGAGCTCTTTTTCAACTTCAATGAAATATTGACGAGCTTGTTTTCCTTTTTCATTACGCTGAATCATGGAAATTTCTTTTGCCATGTCAAGTTTGAGAGCGTGATCTTGGATAGGACGCCCTCCTTGAGGTTTTTCACTTTTTTGTGATAAACCTATAAAATCAATGTTTTCAGCAAATCCATAGTCAACCATTCTTTCAAACCATTGCGTATAAGGTGTTGCTACTTCTAAAAATTTGTGTAGTTCACGACCGCTTACTACTTGGTCGTTATTTTCATTTTGTGTGATTTTAATTAATTGATTCATTTTTGAATCCTTTCTTAATCTAAGTCAAAGTATTTAATGAGAAATGTGATAAGCCATTTAACTGACTGAGTATACTTCCGATTTCCGTTTAATACAGAACTGATGTCTGATTTACGAAATTTATAAGGTGGTTCTTTGATGTTTTCATAAGCCCAAATAACATCTTTATTCCCTTTTCCCTCTTGTTCTAAATACTCAACTATTTTCTTTCGTTGAGAATCAAAACTTTGTTCTACTTCTGACATTTTTGTCCTCCTATCTCTAAAAAGTTAGATAAAAAGTTAGTTTTTTTGTAGTAAGCTCTTGACATACAACTACATTTCGTATAGAATAAAGGCATAGAGAAAAGCCTTAACTAAACATATAAAACTGCCGGGAAGCTTATTTATTGTGTTTGTGATTAAGTTATTTTTCTAACGTTTTTTCTAACTTTTTATCTTACAAGAATCATTATATACGTTTTTGTAGTTCTTGTCAAGGGTTAAAACTACGTTTTTGTAAATTTATTTATAGGAGACCTTTATAATGACTGATATGACTACATTTGATAGGATTAAAAAACTTGCAGAAAAAAGAGGGAAATCATTACCAGCTGTATCTGCAGATTTAGAATTTAGTGATAATTTATTTTATCGTTGGAAAACTTCAAACCCTAAAGCAAGTGATTTAGCTAAAGTAGCTGATTATTTCCATGTATCAGTTGACTATTTACTCGGGCGTGAAGAAATTGAACAGCCTCAGTTTTCTCCTGAACTTCTTGAAGCAATTGACAATGCAGAAGGTTATTCAGGTCAACCAATGGACGATCATGACAAAGAAATAATAAAAGGGCTTCTAGCTGGTTATTTTGCGGGCAAGAACAAAAAATAAGGAGTTTATATGGACTATCACGATATTTTGCGTGAAACAGGAATAGTCTTAATATGGGCTCCTGAATTGCACGATAAAGGTTTTTATGTTCCTTATGCCGAAGAGTGTCAATCGGAAAACGGAATTGTATTTGTTAGACTAGGTCTAAGTGAAGATGAAACTGAATGCGTAATATTACACGAATGCGGACATAAAATTAAAGGATGTACACTTTCTAAACTAAGTCCAAGTCAATTGCATATCATTAATGAAGCTAAGGCAAATAGATTCATGATACATTGTAAGGCTGTCGATTATTTAGAAGAAATCGACTATAACGCTTGCTACTATACTCCAGAACGATTTTTAACTAGATTTAAACTATCTGTAAAAGAATTTTATGATATGGCCTCTCAGGAGATGGAACAAATCGCTGCTGAGAATCAATCACAATTAATTTTATAGGACTTATGAGCAATGCCCAGAAACTCAATAAAAGCTAGGTAAATAATGTGCACCATCACTAAACTGGTAGGAGAAGTCTCATGGAAATAAACAAATTAAAAGATGCACTTAAGTCTCTTGGCACAAGAATTGAGACGCTTGCACCAAACATTACCAATGAGGAGCAAACAAAAAATGCCTTTATAATGCCTTTCTTTCAAACATTGGGATATGATGTATTTAACCCTCTTGAATTTGTCCCTGAGTTCACAGCAGATGTTGGTATTAAAAAAGGTGAAAAAGTAGATTACGCTATGGTAATTGATGGTGCACCACAAATTTTAATTGAATGTAAGTCTATTAATGAAAATTTAACAAATCATGATTCACAATTATTCCGATACTTTGGCACTACAAGCTCTAAATTTGGACTTTTAACAAATGGTAGAGAATATCGCTTTTATACAGATCTTGACGAACAAAACAAAATGGATTCTACTCCTTTTTTGACCATCGACCTCACAAATATTAAAGACAATCAATTTTTAGAATTAGCAAAATTTCATAAAGAAAATTTTGATGTAGATAAAATTACTTCTTCTGCTGCCGAGCTAAAGTATCTTAATAACTTGAAAAATTTCTTATCTGATAACTTAAACGACCCAACTGAAGGGTTTGTAGCTTATTTGGTATCACAAATATACGACGGAATAAAAACAAAGAGTACTCTTGAAAAATTTTCTCCAATCATTAAAAAAGGCTTCAACCAATTTATTACTGAAAGGGTAAATGAAAAACTTTCGGCAGCTTTGAATACAAGTGTAGAAACAAAGACAATTGATGAATCTGAGGAATTATCAGAAAATACTCCTAACGATGGAATCATTACGACTCCTGAAGAACTTGAAGCTTTCACCGTATTTAAAGTTGCTTCCAAAGACTTCATAGATCCTTCACGTTTATACTATCGTGATACAAAGAGTTATTTTGGAATTTTAATTGATGATAATAATAGAAAATGGGTTTTTAGATTTTATCAAAAAGCGACAAAAAACCTAATAGAAATTCGTGATGCTGGTACATTTGAGATAGATACCACCATTGATATCGCTTTATATCAAAACGAAATTAAGCAAGCTATAGAAAATCATAAATAAAATAAGTTTTTAAAATTTTTGATGCTTAATGCAAATATAAAAACGAGCAATGTCTTGATTCTCATAAAAAGCTAGATTAGGAACATAAACATTATGAAAAAAATAGCACTTATTGGAGTAACTATGCTTACTGCTATTTCATTAGCTGCATGTTCTCCGAGTAGTAATTCGGGGTCAAAGAATAGCGAAAAAAGCACAACCGAATCAAGTAATAAACCTACGCTTGAAATTCCTGAGTCTGTTGTCGCAGATAGTTCAAAAACTGCTGAAATTACTGGTAAAACAACACCAAATACCAAAGTACAAATTGGATATGGTATTATAGGTGACAAAGTGACTTCTGATAAAGAGGGCAATTTCACTCTAAAATATGAGATTGATGAAGCCAACGACCAAGATACAATTGAAGTAACTGCAAAAAATGATGGTGGTAAAACCACTAAAGAAATTACTATCAAACAGAACCCTGAAGTAATTAAGAAAAAAGAAGCCGATGCAAAAGCAAAAGCTGACGCAGAAGCTAAGGCTAAAGCCGATGCTGATGCTAAGGCAAAAGCCGAAGCTGATGCTAAGGCAAAAGAAGCCGCTACTCCTATTGAATATAAAAATGCTCTAAAAAAAGCACAATCTTATTCCAATATGATGCATATGTCTAAGGCGGGAATATACGACCAACTAACCTCCGATATGGGAGAAGGATTTTCAGCTGAAGCTGCTCAATACGCAGTAGATAACCTAAATGCAGATTACAATAAAAATGCTTTAGAAAAGGCAAAGTCTTATCAATCTCAAATGGCAATGTCAAAAGATTCTATTTATGATCAGCTCACTTCATCTTATGGTGAAAAATTCACTGCTGAGGAAGCACAATATGCAGTAAATAATCTTCCAGCATAAAATAAAAAATCCACCCAAACTTTGGACGGCTAGGGCGGATTTAAACTATAAAGTAGTACAAAAGCTTTTAACAAGCTTTTTACTATACCATTTTATCAGAAATGAGGTATAAAAAGCAACTTTGGAAATAAAAGCATATAAAAAGAAAAATGGCACTACTGCTTATAAATTTAAAGCATATATTGGGAAAAAGAATGGAAAAAGCCAGTATGCGGAAAAAAGTGGCTTTAAAACCAAAGCTGATGCCCGAGCTGCTTTGCATAATATCCAAGAAGAAATTGATAATCCTACGCCAAAAAGTGCTATGACGTTTAAAGAACTTTATGATGAATGGCTATTGGTTTATGAAAAGGAAGTACAGAACAGCACTTACTACAAAACTACTAGAGCATTTGAAAAACACGTATTACCCATCATAGGGAGTACTAAACTATCAGATTTTACGCCTATGGATCTACAAACTTTTAGAAATGATTTATCTGGGAAGCTTAAATTCGCTCGTAAACTATTCGGAATGGTTCGCAAGGTATTTAATCACGCTGCTCTACTAAGTTACATACAAGCCAATCCAGCCGCTCCTGTAACCTCTCAAGGAATTAAGAAAAAGGTTGAGGAAAAGAAAGATTTTTATGATACTGATGAGTTAAGAGATTTTATGGCTTTAGTAGAAAAAACGAATGATATTAAGAAAATAGCTTTATTTCGTATCCTTGCTTTTACTGGAATTCGTAAAGGTGAACTTCTCGCTCTTGAATGGAAAGATTATAGAAAATCAACTCTTGATATCAACAAAGCTATTTCTCATTCTCCTGTAGGATATGAAATACTTCCCCCTAAAGCTAATTCAAACAGATTGTTAAGCCTTGATGAAAAAACTTGTAAAATCCTTGATGAATTGCACCAAACCTATCCTGAATCCACACGAATTTTTGAATCCGAAAATGGAGGGATGCTATCACCTTCAAAACCTAGAAAATGGCTTTTAGAGATAACCAAAGAAAAAGAAATTGAACCAATCAGAATTCATGCATTTAGACATACTCACGCAAGCTTGCTTTTTGAATCTGGCATGAGTTTAAAACAAGTTCAATATCGCCTAGGGCATGCAGATTTAAAAACAACAATGAACATTTATACTCATATCACTAAATTTGCTAAAGATAAAATAGGGCAACAATTTTCCGATTATATTGATTTTTAACCAGTATTAATAAACTGGTTTTTTTATTTTTTCTCCCTCTTTTTCTCCCTCCCTTTTATCAGATTGTATCGTATCATATCGGATTACAAAAAATAAAAACCGCTCTGTTGAGCGATTTCTAATACTATGGGATTCTATAAAATCCATTCAATGGAGGCGAGGGGAGTCGAACCCCTGTCCAAACACCTTGCTACATCAACGTCTACAACCATAGGACTTTCTCAAATTTAACAAAATGCCAAAGCCAGTCTCAAACAGCGACATTTTGCGGGACTTTAAATCTCTTTTGCTGCGTCAAGCCTCCACAACAACGTATCTGACTAAAAGTTTAGGCCGTCAAATTGCCATCAGTGAGCAAAAATCAGGCACGCATGGTGCTGTTTAGGCTGCCATTGCGTAAGTTTGTGTATTATTTTTAGCAGTTATATTTATCTGCGGATGATTATCCTGATCCCTCAGCAGTTGCAGTTCATGCGCGACAATGCCTGTCGAATCCGTAACGCCCCCAAGTTTAAGGAGAGAGTTACTGATTATTCTGTCAGTAATTCTTTGAACCTTGAAGTCTAATTATAGCATATTTTAACTTTTCTGTCAGTAAAATTTCATTAAAGTATGTATTTTATATGAGAAAGGTGAGCTGACAGAATCCTTTATCATTTGATTCAAAGCTGTCAGTAATAAAAAAATTTCTGTCAGTAAATTCATTAAAATTCTTCTTCATCAATTTGTTGAATTTCTTGTAGTTTAGTGATTAAATATTGATCAGTAGAATATTTTTTCATTAGCTCTTCTAATAATTGATTACGAACCACATAATTACTAAAAAGATGTAATTTTTCTTCGTAGCTTTCAAGTACTTTTTCTGTTCTTTTTATATTGTCATAGACAGCTTGACGACTGATATTAAATTCTTCAGCAATCTCTGCCAAACTATAATCATCAGCATAATAAAGTTCAATGTAATTCATTTGTTTATCAGTCAAGAGTGTCGCATAAAACTCAAAAAGAGTATTCATTCGATTCGTTTTTTCGATTTCCATAAGCTCTATTATAACAAAATTTATATCATTTTTTATGTTTATTCATTATTTTCTAATTGATGATTTAAAATAATAAAATGTAATTTTTTTATCTTTATCAAAGTCTAAGTATCCATTATTTTTTTAGCTAAAAATAATAATTTATTCTATACAAAACTCCCTGTTTTCGTTATAATTAAAAGTATGAAAAAAATTTTAATTGCTGATGATGATCGGGCAATTTTGACCCTTTTATCTTATAATTTTCGGCAAAATGATTACGAAGTAACTATTGTATCAGACGGGAAAAAAGCTTATGACAAAGCTCGTAAAAATCCCTTTGATTTACTTCTACTTGATTTAATGATGCCCGAATATTCCGGAATTGAAGTCACCCAAAAACTTCGTAAAGAAGGTAATTTTACACCAATTTTAATTTTAACTGCTCGAGATGATGATGAAATGAAACTGACAGGGCTGTCAGCAGGTTCTGATGAGTATTTAGATAAAACGACTCCAATGAAAGAAATCATTGTCAGAGCCGATGCGCTCATTCGCAGAAATCAAATGTATAACCAAGCGCCCTCCGAAACTGTCAGTGAAGCTTTAGATGAAAGTCCTTCATCATTAGTTACTGACAGATTGGTCATTGATTTTATAAAAAAAGAAGTCACTTTTGACGAAAAAGTTTTAGATTTAACCAAACGAGAATTTGAAATCCTTGAACTCTTAGCTAAAAGAGAGGGGAAAATTGTCAGTCGTGAAGAACTCCTACAACATTTTTGGGGAATTTCAGACACTGCTGAAACCCGCACCATTGATGTGCTCATTTCTAAAATTCGTAAAAAATTAAATAATCATTATATCAAAACAAAACGAGGATTCGGATACTATTTTGAAGAAAATGAAACTTAAACACATCATGCTTATGACGGTCCTATATATTATTGCGACCTTAAGTTTGGTGATTCTATCGAACCAAAATATCTTAGAAAATGATACAAATCGAGTATTAAAAACAATAGATAAAATACAACTCTTTTTAGAAAAACATCCTGATAATCCTCTGCCAGATAATTTTGAACATCTTCCAAAGAATACAGTGAATTCGGATACTAAAAAAATTAAAAAGGGTGCGACTTACGCACGTAGTTTAGATTCTCAAGAAATAACCGTGACCAGTCCCATATTTAGCGAGGGTCAAATTAACGGTTATCTAAAGGTTACAGAAAATCGTACCTCTACTTTCTTTACAGATTTTGCCATTATCATTTTTGCAATTTTATTTTACTTGGCTGTCGCCATCCAAGTTTTACGTTCTGCTCAGAGAGCTTATGTTTTTCGAGAAAATACCGTTGCTAAAATTAAAAATATCGAGCGCAGCCCATTAACTCAAAGCTATTTGATGAATGAGAACGACGATAAAATTACAACTGAGCTCAATAAATTGGGCGAAAAAATTCAGAAACAAGCGCTCTCTCATACTGAAAAGAAAGAAAATCTCTACGAATTTATTGAATTTTTCCAATTTCCGATTTTCATTTATAATAATAAAGGAAAAATCCGTCGGACCAATGCTTCTTTCAAAAATGAATTTTCAGATACTGAAAATCTAGATATTTTCAGCCCCTATGCTGATTTCTTAAATTTTCTTGTTGATAAAATTTTACATCCTGATATTCAAGAAAAACTTTTCTATTTTGAAAAACTTGGGGCTTATTATCAAGTCCGTATCACTCCTTTACCTGATTTGGATAGTCGATTTATGGTGACTATGATGGATGTTAGCTCTTATCGTCGAACAGTGGATGCCCACAATGCTTTTATTGCTAACGTTTCTCATGAATTAAAAACTCCCCTTACTTCCATTAAAGGCTTCGCTGAACTTCTGGAAACAGATTCAATTTCAAGTTCTGACACAAAAAATTTCGCATCTATTATCAATAAGGAAAGTTCACGCCTGATGAATTTAGTTCAGGATACACTGCTTTTGACCAAACAAAATCATCGAATTGATAAAAAGAAAATTAATCTTACAGCTTTGATACAAAATATTCTCCAAAGCTCAGGACCACAAATTAATGAAAAATCACTTCATTTAGAATCTCAAATTGAAGAAATCACTTTTAAAACCAACGAACCAATGGTTCACAGCATTTTTGAGAATTTGATTGAAAATGCAATTAAATACACTCCAGCAAATGGACAAATTTTTGTCAGCTTACATCTTGAACAAAATAAAGTCATCTTCAGTGTAACTGACAATGGTCCTGGTCTTAGTGAAATTCAAAAAGAACGAATTTTCGACCGCTTCTACCGGGTTGATGAAAGTCGTGCAGAGGTTAGTGGAACAGGTTTAGGACTTGCTATCGTTGAGAAAAATGTTCAAGAGCTTCACGGAACAATTGACGTTGTATCCATTCTTGGAAAAGGGACAACTTTCACCGTCAATCTTTAATCGATGCCTTCAACAAATTTACTTATCAAATTAAAAAAATCTTATAACCAAAACTCTCCAATTAAGATAAAATCAATTTATCAAGATTGGAGAGTTTTTATGGCTAAATATACATTTCAGGGCATTCCTCGCCCACTCGTTCGTACTAATCAAACTTTTATTGTTCTCAGCGTTATTTTGGCAGTTGTCACTCACTTCTATTGGATTCTCCTACTTCCTATTCTCGCTGGACTATCTGGCATTCTTTTCGAGAAAAATTTTATTATTTTAATCGCCAAAAGATTTCTAAAAAAGAAAACTTCAGAATACGTGCTCGAAGATAAATCAGACCTTCGCTTCAATCAAATTATCGCTACTGTTCTATTAAGTGCTAGTTTGATTTCCTCAATCACTAACCATCCTATCTTAGCAATAATCTTTGCAGCTTTTGTTTTTCTAGCCGCTTCTATTGCTTTAAGTGGTTTTTGTATAGGATGTTGGATTCATTTTCAACTTCGTCAGTACAAATATCGTCGGCAAGCAAAAAAAGGACTTCACTAAGTCCTTTTTATCTTTCCAAATAAAATTCAAAACGGTCACCAACATATTGAGATAAGACATATTCAAAAGCTGTACCATCTGTTAAATAAGAAACCTGAGTTAAGCCAAGAATAGCAGCTCCAACTCTTGTTTTTAAATACTCTGAAACCTCTGTACTGACTCTTTTAGCTGAAACAATCTGTTCACTACGACCAATCACATGTCCGTGACTTTCTAAAGTTTTAAAGAAGTTACTCGTAATTTCTTTTTTATCAAAAGATTTGACCAATTTGAAAGGAATACTTGCCACTTCATAACAAATTGGAACATTATCCGCATAACGAATCCGCTCCATTCGGATGATGGAATCCTTTTTGGTGATATTTAGTTTTTCACATTCAACCTCATTTGGCGCCGTTCTAATATAACTCAAAACTTCTGTTGAAGGAACTTTACCTTGTGAGCTGATAATTTCTGTAAAGGAAGTTGTTCCACGCATTTTCTCACGAACACGTCGGCTAGCAACGTAAGTTCCAGAACCCACACGACGGTCAAGAATTCCTTCATCAACCAAAGCTGTTACCGCTTGTCTTGCTGTCATTCGACTGACAGTAAAGCGCTCGGCCAAAT